>JBAWYZ010000207.1:0-4798 GCA_037143255.1 Leptolinea sp.
GGCTTACTGAAAATATTTTACCTGCCATAATAATTCTCCAGAAAAGCTTCAGAATTTTCATACGATCCTTTCGGTAGTAGCTATCAAGAAAGAATCTCCCAAAGTGATTTGCCTAGTCAACTAGACGGAAATCTGTAATCAAAAAGATAGGACATACTATGATCAATCCGCATCCAGGACTACCAGAATTGCAGTATGTAAAACCAGCGTCCCTCGTTGAAGCCAGCAAGTTTCTTGCTGCACACGAAGGAACTGCACGACCCTTCTCCGGTGGGACCGATAGTTTTGTGCGCCTTCGGGATGGCGTTTTAAAATTAGACTATCTCGTCGACGTCAAAGGGTTAGACGGAACAAATGAATTATTCTTTGATCCTCAAAAAGGTCTCACAATCGGAGCCGCTGTGACGATGAACCGGGTCGCCGCTCATCCAGATGTATTGAAATATTATCCAAATCTTGCAGAAGCCGCCCGCTCTGTTGCCAGCTACCAATTGCGCAACCGCGCCACAATTATTGGCAATATCTGCAATGCCTCTCCGGCCGGCGATACCATTGGCACATGTATTGTGATGGATGGCGTTCTAAAGGTTCACGGATTGGATGGCATACGGAATGTGCCACTTAATTCCTTTTTTCTATCACCGGGTCGGACAGTTCTAAAATTAGGCGACGTAGTAATTTCCATTACACTCCCGATTCCGCCAAAAGATTTTTTTGGAACATATAAAAAATTAGGCCGAAATATAATCGGGGATTTGTCAATTGTTGGGGTTACTGTCATGGGTTATCCATCCAAAGAAAGCCCGTCAGGATATCGCTTCCGCATCGCTCTTGCTTCTGTTGCGCCAATACCTTTTGAAGCACTGAAAGCGGAAGCAGTATTGACAGAGAAGAAAATTACCGAAGATTTGATTGCTGAAGCCTCAAAAGTGACGATGGATTCTGTCACCCCAATTGATGATGTGCGCGGGTCGGCTCGTTACCGCAAATTTATGGTAAGAAACCTGACCCGCGAGGCTCTCACGGAAGTCTGGAATAAACTCAACAAATAGTCACATTTACTATTTGAACCTTTTTAGGAGGTAACAATGTCTTTGAAAAGAATCACACTCACCGTCAATGATGTAATTGAGACGGTGGATGTTCCCCAGAATATGACCCTTCTCCAAATGATTCGTGAAAAGTTGTCGTTAACCGGAACCAAAAACGGATGTTCAGCGGGCGAATGCGGCGCTTGTACGGTCTTGATGAATGACGAACCAGTCAACAGTTGCATGGTTCTCGCAGTTGAATGTGATGGCGTCTCGATCACAACAATTGAAGGTCTTGCAAAAACCGGGACGTTGAGCGAAATTCAGAAAGCGATTATCAAAGCCGGCGGCGTCCAATGCGGGTTCTGTACCCCCGGTATGCTGATGTCTGCCACTGCATTACTCAAACGTAACCCTAGCCCATCTGATTCCGACATCCGCGAAGCGCTTGTTGGCAATCTGTGCCGTTGCACGGGATACGTCCGAATTGTTGATGCTGTAAAACAAGTCGCTAAATAACCCCTTAAAACACTTTAGGGAATAGTTCTACAAGGAGCCAAAATATGGCAAACAATAAGTCTAAAGACGAATCCTCCAGTCCAATTGGCGCAAACCTGCCCCGTAACGACGTTTACGAAAAAGTGACTGGCACCGCGATATACACTGATGATATCCAATTCGGAAATAAACTTTTATTTGCTCGCGCAAAAAGAAGTCCTTATCCGCACGCATTGATTAAGAAAATCGATACCAGCAAAGCAGAAGCTTTGCCAGGCGTAAAAGTTGTTGTTACTGGAAAAGATTTCCCTGACAGAATCGGTTTATACCTGCAGGACAAAACCATCTTCGCCACAGACCGCGTCCGGTTTATTGGTGAAGCAGTGGCTGCAGTTGCGGCGATCAATGATGAAATTGCAATGAAAGCCGTTGAATTGATCGAAGTTGAATATGAACAACTTGAAGCTGTGTTTGACGCTGAATATGGCGCCTCTGATAAATCCCCGGTTATTCACCCTAACCTCGGTGAATATATTTACCCTAACTTCATTTTCCCCAAACCTGGTACCAATATTGCCAATCACTTCAAAATTCGTAAAGGTAATGTTGGGGCTGCATGGAATAAATGCGCCCACATTGTAGAAAAAACCTACAAAATTCCGCACATTCAACACGTTCCCATTGAGACACATGTTGCCATCGCACAAATGGATGAAAAAGGGAAAGTGACTCTTTGGGCATCTTCACAATCGCCGTTTGCACAGCGTAACTTGATTGCCAAAGCATTGCACATATCCCAAAGTGATATGCGCGTAATCGCCCCACTGGTGGGAGGAGGTTTCGGATCAAAAGCTGGCGTAACTATGGAAGCAATTCCAGTAGCGCTAGCAACGAAATGCAAAGGTTGGCCGATTAAGTTCATTTTGACTCGCGAAGAAGAATTCTTCACCAACTTCGTTCGTCAGGGATTGACGATCCATGTGAAGGTTGGCTGCGACAAAGACGGAAATCTGCTCGCATTAAAGAATATGATGTATTGGGATGGCGGCGCTTCAACAGAATATGGCGTTAACGTTACTCGCGCCGGCGGCTATTCCAGTTCTGGTCCCTATGACATTCCGAATGTGGAAACGGATAGCATCTGTGTGTATACCAATCACCCCATTGGTGGCGCTTATCGCGGTTTTGGCATGTCAGAACTGCACACCGGTCTCGACCAGGCGATTGATGAACTTGCTGAAAAAGCAGGCATTGACATCATTACCTTCCTTAAGAAAAATGGTGTAACCGAAGGTGATAATCTCGTGACCGGCATGACAATGCACGCCAATGGTCTGCAACAATGTATCGATAATGTCGCGAAATCCTTAAACATCAACGAAAAAGCCAAACCCTCATCACCAGACCGGCTGCGCGGCAAAGGCGTTGCAATTGCCTGGAAAGCCCCGGCCATGCCTCCCAACGCCGGATCAAGCGCATGGGTGGAGTTAGCTGAGGACGGCAACGTTACCATTGGACTTGGCGGTCAGGAACTTGGTCAGGGTACCTTCACCGTTATGGCACAAATGGCCGCCGAAACATTGGGTGTAGCCTATGATAAAGTGCGGATTGCTGGACCGGTTGATACCCAATACAGCCCTTATGAATGGCAAACAGTCGCCAGCCGGCTTACCTGGAGTATGGGCAACGCCGTCCGCGCTGCTGCGTCAGATGCCCGAAAACAAATCCTCGACATGGTTGCAGAAGCCTGGAATGAAAACATTGAAGACCTGGATATTGTCAACGGTGTTGTCGTTTCCTTCAAGAGTGAACAAGAAATTCCTCTTTCAAATATAGTTATCTATGGTATGCCAAAAGATAAGGACGAAGGTTGGATAGGTGGACCGATTGTTGGACGTGGTTCATTTATGCCAAAATACGTTTCTAATCTGGATGCAGAAACTGGCCAGGGACCTCGGGCAGTAGTGCACTATACCGTCGGCTGTGAAGGTCTGGATATTGAAATTGACAAAAATACTGGCAAAATCTATGTTCAAAAAGCTGCTGCCTCCTTTGATGTCGGTAAAGCTATCAATCCCGGGCTGGTAAAAGCACAAATCGAAGGTGGATTTGTGCAAGGGTTAAGTTCAGCTATGTTTGAAGAGATCAAACTTAAACAAGGTGTCATGACCAACCCGAGCTTTGTAGATTACCGAATTGCCACTGCCCCCGATATAGATTTCCCATTGGAAACACTAATTGTCGAAGTGCCGCAAGATGATGGCCCATGGGGCGCTCGTGGAATTGGTGAGCATCCTATGGTTCCAACCATTGCCGCATTAGGCAATGCCATTTACGATGCCACCGGAATTCGTCTCACGAATCCTCCGTACTCAGCCGAAAAGATTTATCTCGCAATGTTGGATGCTGGGATCGTAGAATAAATTTAATCGATTTTAAAAGAGCCAGATGGTCAACCATCTGGCTCTTTTATGTTTTCAAAAAATAAATATTTTCAGCTATTCCCGTTTGTAAGGTTTTAACATTGCAGCAGGCGCTGAAACATTGCGCCCTGCCAGGGTTAAGGCAAGAATTGTAACAATGTAAGGTAAAGTCATCATTAACTCATAAGGCAGATTTACCCCAGTTGCCTGAAGAGCAAGCTGCAAGGCAAAAAATCCGCCAAAAAGTAATGAACCCCAAAGAACCCCAACGGCCTGCCAGTTTGCAAAAATTATTAAAGCAATACATACCCAACCACGCCCAGAGATGATCCCAAATGACATGGCTCCCAGCATGGCTTCTGAAAGGAAAGCGCCACCGGCTGCCATCAACCCGCCCCCGATCATCTGAGAATATGTGCGGATCTGGAATACATTAATACCAGCTGCATCAGCAGCTTCAGGATTTTCTCCCACTGCCCGGATATTTAATCCAAAACGTGTATGATTGATCAACCAGCCTACAACAGGTATCAACAACAAGGCGATATAGGTTAATGCTCTTTGTTCAAAAATCGGCCCTAAGTAAGGAATCCCTTTAAATGGGGAGATCGTAGGGAATGTATCGATGATGGGCATAATTGTGGGGGCGCCAAAAATGAGCCGGAAGCCGAATAATGAAATTGCAGTCCAAAGGAGTGTAAGCCCCAATCCGGAAACATGTTGATTTACACCCAGGCGAACAGTCATCATTGACATCACATAACCTGCAAAAACACCGGCAAGAATTGCTGCAGTAAACCCAAGCCACAATGAACCCGTTAATTTAGCTACAGCAAAACCAACAAA
>JBAWYZ010000208.1:0-4728 GCA_037143255.1 Leptolinea sp.
GGCTTTATCGGAAGACGCAATTACGATTTGATGGACTTTCGGACTTCGTCTGCACGACTCCAATAAACTCCATGTACCACCGATATTTGTTTCAAATGTAGATATGGGATTGCGGTTGGCAATGGTAACGATGGTTTGAGCTGCTAAATGGATGACGGTGTCAATTTCAAATTCCCCCATCACTCGCTCGAGTAAAGTCTGGTCGCGCACATCCCCACGGACGACTTTAACTTTTTCAATAAGGCTTGTCTGCACCAATTCTGATTGCGGAACCCAATCACGAACCAGGCAAACCACATCCGCGCCGGCTTCTACAAGGCGGCGCACCAACCAACTCCCTACCAGGCCGGTGCCTCCGGTGACAAATGTCGGGCGATCAACCCAGAATGGTTGCTTTACTCCCATAGTTTCCATGGCGCTGATCCTGTCTGCCAGAGGTTTTCCAAGACTTGAACTTCCCGAATAGTATCCATGCACTGCCAGAATCCATCATGTTCGTAAGCAGCTAATTGCCCTACTTTGGAAAGCTGCTCTAAGGGTTCATGTTCCCACAGGGTTGAATCTCCTTCAATATATTCCAACGCTTTCGGTTCGACGACGAAAAAACCGCCATTGATCCAACCTTCACCAATTTGAGGTTTTTCTTTAAAATTCAATACAAGGTTTTCCGAAAGTGTTAATCCCCCAAAACGAGAAGGGGGACGTACAGCAGTTATCGTCACTAATTTGCCCTGTGTTTTGTGAAATTGTAATAAAGCATTAATATCAATATTTGCAACTCCATCTCCGTAGGTCAGCATGAAAGGTTCATCCCCCACCCATTCCGCAAATTGTTTAATCCGCCCACCTGTCTGCGTAGATGCACCTGTATCGGCCAGGTAAACTTTCCAGTTTTCGCGAGTACTCTCATGAACTTTAACTTTGCCATTCTTCAAGTTAATGGATAAGTTACATTGCTGATATTGGTAATTTAAGAAATAATTTTTTATTACTTCTGATTTATACCCCATTGCAATTCCAAAATCATTGTGACCAAAATGATCAAATATCTTCATGATGTGCCAGAGAATAGGGCGTCCACCGATCTCAATCATCGGTTTGGGTTTGATAGTGGTTTCTTCAGTAAGACGGGTGCCCAAACCCCCAGCCAAAATAACGACTTTCATAAAAAACCTTTCTCAGAAAGTAAAAATATAAATTCTAATTCAGATAAATATTACGGACTGAAAAATTATAATCCTTAACTTACTCTTTTGTAAAAAATGAAAATAATTATTTGCGGACTTCCACTACTTTACAATAGAGAATAGGGATACCAAGTCTCTATTGTAGAAAGGTCATTCTTATGATCCAGAATTATCTTTCCTTCCCGTGTTTGGAAATATTAGAAAATTCTAAATCAACAAGAGGGAAATTACTCGCAGCAACAGTCCTCAACAAAGCACGAATTAGGATGACACAGGATTACCTGTGCCCTTCTAATAATTTCCGCAAACTGCAATTTATTTCTTGTTGATCTCTCGCCAGAGTTTTTCTGGGAAGATTGGCAAGCTGTTTACTCGCACACCAGTGGCGTGATAAACGGCGTTTGCTACGGCTGGGCCGACACCGTCAATTGGGATTTCCCCTAATCCCTTTGCCCCATAGGGGCCGCTTTCTTCATAGGTTGGCACGAGGATAGAAATGATTTCAGGCATCTCGTCTGCCTGGAAGATATGGTAATCGCCAAAGCGGCGGGTCTGGATACTGCCTTTATCGTCATAGCACATTTCTTCCGAAACAGCATACCCGAGCGCCTGAGTCTGCCCGCCATCCATCTGTCCAATGGCTGTTATTGGGTTAATCACTGTACCACAATCGACTGCAAGCGTGAGTTTCTTGACTGTTACCTCACCGGTTTCTATATCCACTTCAACTTCTGCGTACTGAGCGCCGAAGCTTGGTGGTGAAATAAATGAGATATGCGATGCGGTTCCCATGATCTGCTGCTGGTCCTGGCGGTGCAGGCTATGCAGGGCGATCTCTGCCATAGAAAGGTTGCGCCCATCAATTGCATAAACATGATCGTCCTTCGCAAGCATACCTTGAGTGGTGGTATTCAGCATAAGAGCAGCTCGCTCAAAAATACGCTCGCGGACCTGCTCTGCGGCTTTGTGCACAGCGTTGCCGGAAATGAATGTAGTGCTCGAGGCGTATGCGCCCACATCAAAGGGGGTGATGTCAGTATCCGAAGAAAGGACTTGCACTTTGGAAAGAGGGACTCCCATCGTTTCAGCGGCAATTTGGCCCAGAATGGTGTCTGAACCGGTGCCGATGTCAGTAGCCCCGATCATCAGATTGAAACTACCGTCATCATTCATTTTGATGATTGCCGAGCCCATATCCAAACCTGGGATGGCCGTGCCATGCATCACAATTGCCATTCCTAACCCGCGGCGAATATTTGGCCGGGTTGGATCGATCTTCCAGTTTGGATCGCTATGGTTTTTCCATTCGATGGCCGTGGCGGCTTTTTCAACACACTCGGGAAGTGAGCTGGTTTTGACTGACTGTGGGACAGGGCCGGCTTCGCCTAAAGCGGTCATGATCGGGATAGGATCGCCCAGCCGCACCACGTTCTGCATTCGAAAATCTAAGGGATCCAGCTTTAAGGCGGCGGCTATTTCGTCCATTAGACTTTCGAGGGCGAATAACCCCTGCGGACCGCCGTAACCACGGAACGCGCCCGGTACCGGTTTATTCGTATAGACAATTTCTGCGTGGAACCGCGCATTTTCGCAACGGTAAGTGGACAAGCCGCGCATCCCAATGACAGAGCATACGGTCATGGCCTGCACACCGTAAGCGCCGCTGTCTTCAATCACAGAGAGGTCCAAAGCCTTGAGCATGCCGCCTCGGGATACGCCTGCTCGGAAGGTGAGTTTAGCCGGGTGGCGCGAGCGGGCTGAGGTGAATTCCTGCTCGCGGGTGTATTCAAACCGCACGGGTTTACCGGTTTTTACGGTTAGGTGAGCTGCGAGATCTTCTATTAACATTTCCTGCTTGCCACCGAAGCCGCCGCCGACTCGGGGTTTGATCACACGGATGCGGCTGACAGGCAATCCAATCAACGGGGAAAGCATACGGCGCACATGATAGGGTACCTGGGTGCTAGTGCGCACCACCAGTCGGTCGTCTTCATCCCAGTATGTGATTGTGATATGCGGCTCTATGGAGGCTTGCTGTACCTGTGGTACATAGTAGGAACGTTCAAAGGTCAGGTCAGCTTCAGCCAATCCTTTATCAACATCGCCAATGGCAGCATGCAGGGTTGTGACCAGGTTATGCTGGGCATCTTTGATATCGACGGCATCTGGTTCATCATGGATAACCGGAGCGCCGTCTTTGAGGGCTTCTTCGACTTCAAAAACAGCCGGAAGCAATTCGTAATCAACATCAATAAGCTCAAGCGCTTTGCGGGCGATTGCCAGTGTATCGGCAGCCACAACAGCCACACGGTCACCAATATGACGAACCTTATTATCCAGGCATACTTGATCCCATGGTTTGGGGTTGGGGTAAGTCTGTCCGCCGGTTGCATACATAACGCGGGGAACGTCTTGATAAGTTAGAACACAGCGCACGCCGGTCAACTCGCGTGCTTTAGACGCATCAATGTGACGGATGCGGGCATGCGCGTGAGGACTGGTAAGCAGCGCCGCATGTAACATTCCAGGTAAATTGATGTCGTCTGCAAAAACAGGGCGGCCTTTTACCAGCTTGATTGCATCTTTCTTTTGTTCCGGAGCGCCCACTACGCTGGTTTTTGAACTACTGAAAATTGTGGGGGAGATTGTGATGTGTGGCCGGGTAATCGTCTGGTTTGAGGATGCATCGGGACTCTCGGGTGCAGATGGCGGGGTGGGGTCGCTGAAGAAAGGGAACACCTCTTCAAATGGAATGGGACGTTCAGTAAGGGATGGTATTTCTTCGCCACGCATTAGCGCAGCCGCACGCATAACAGCTTCAACGGGCTTAACGTACCCCGTGCAGCGGCATAACACCGAGCCGATAGCTTCGCGGGCTTTAACGAGGTCGGGATATTTTTCGTTATCCAAAAGGGCTTTGGTGGCCAGCAGCATACCCGGAGTGCAGTATCCGCACTGGATGGCGCCGGTGTCGATAAAAGCACGTTGGATGGGGTGGATGTCACGGTCTTCAGATAATCCCTCAGTAGTGAGGATAGTTTGGCCGTCTGCCTGTGGAGCAAGGGTAACGCATGTGGGGGTCAGCTTACCGTCAATCAGTACAGAACAGGCGCCACATTCGCCAGTCTCGCAGCCATGTTTCACGCTCCAGCAACCCGCTCGGCGCAGCGCATCGAGGAGAGTATCGCCGGGCATGACTTCAAGTTCGGTTTTTTCGTTGTTTAATTCAAATCGGATGAGCATAGGAAATTCCTCCGCAAATAATATTTTCAAATAATACGATGTTTACGCCAGGCGGACAGATGCTTGAAGCGCCCGGCGGACAACTACACCCGCCATGGCTTTTCGATAATCTACACTGCCACGCAGGTCGCCTAGTGGTGCAGCTAACGCAGTTACTGTTGCGGCGGTCTTTTCGAGTGCAGCGGGGGAAAGCCCATGCCCGCATAGCTGTTTTTCGACGGGAACGATTCGTTGGGACTTTGCAAAGGCGCCCGAAATTGCCACACGCACTTCGCATAGTAAACCATCTTTTTCTTCG
>JBAWYZ010000209.1:0-4719 GCA_037143255.1 Leptolinea sp.
GGAAATCTCAACTTCAAGTGCCGATTGGCGGGTCTCATCCCTGCCGTTACAAGACGCATCCGGTAAAAATGTTGGGAAGCTTCTTATAATGGGTGATATAACCGCAGAAAAAGCCGCTTTCAACAACCGCATGGTACTGGGCGGGAGCGCTGGCGGAGTATTGCTGGCTCTGCTTATGGGTTTTACTTATGTTGTGGCAAGACGAACAGATAAAACCATCCTTAACCAACAAGCCAAATTGCAAGAAAGTACAAAACAGTTTCGCAACATGTTCAATGATCACAGCGCCGTGATGCTGCTGATCGAACCCAAATCGGGTAGGATCCTTGAGGCAAATAATTCTGCCAGCCGGTTTTACGGTTACTCTGTGGAAAAACTCAAATCCATGGTCATCAATGAGATCAATATCATGAATTCTGCCCAGGTGGCGCTGGAACGGACTCGGGCTGTAAACAAAGAGAAAAACTATTTTCGTTTTCAGCATAAATTAGCATCCGGCGAGATTCGGGATATTGAAAACTATTCCACCCCGATTGATTCTGGCGGAGAAACAGTTTTATTTTCGATCATTAATGACATTACCGAGCGCAATCGAATGGAACAGACGTTGCAACAAGAGAAAGAAAATTTGAAGAATTTGCTTTCTGTTACAGAGGAATTTCTAGCCAATACTGACCAGGAGATTGATTTTCAAAAAATCACCGACGATCTATTACGATTTTCGGGTGGGAAATTTGCTGTATTCAACCGGTTTGAAGAAAATGGCAGAGATTTTCAAACCGTGGCAGTATCCGGTTTGGGTGAGCTTATCCGCAGTGCAACTTCCATATTAGGCTTCAACCTGACCGGAAAAAAATGGCCACATGATGCGGCGCGGGCGGCAAAAACTAGAGACAATATCATTACCCGATTTCCCTCCCTTTTTGATCTCGCGGGAGATGCGCTCCCAAAAACCGCCATGGCATTAGTAAAAAAAGTATTCAACCCAGGAGAAGCGCTGATCGCAAAAATCTCTTCTGGCGACCGAGTATTGGGAGATTTCACTATCATTATGTCGGCAGGGGAACGTTTTTCAGCAGATAATCTGATTTCTATTTACATCCGCCAGGTCGGGTTGCTGTTGCAGCGCAAAAAGGCCGAGAAAGATAAATGGGATGCAATTGCCAGACTCCGGACTCTTTCATTAGCGATTGAGCAAAGTCCTGTTACCACGGTCATAACCGATTTGACGGGAAATATTGTTTTCGTAAATCCTAAGTTTACGGAAAGCACTGGTTACTCGGCTGAAGAAGCAATCGGCCAAAACCCCAGGATACTTAAAACCGGAAAAACACCGAGTTCGGAATATAAAGTCCTCTGGGACACCATACTTTCCGGTCAGAGCTGGCAAGGGGTTTTTCAAAATAAGAAGAAAAACGGCGAGATGTATTGGGAATCGGCAGCAATTTCACCAGTAAAAGATCAAGATGGTGTAATTTCCCATTTTCTAGCTGTAAAAGAAGATATCACCGAGCGTATGCAGGTGGAGACAACCTTACGAGAGAGTGAAACCAAAATCCGTGCCATTACCGACTCAGCCCGGGATGCGATTCTGATGTTGGACCCGCTTGGACGGGTTTCTTACTGGAATGCAGCCGCTGAAAATATTTTGGGATATACGAACAGCGAAGCCATGGGGCAAAACCTACACGATTTGATAGTACCACGCCGTTATCACGCCGCACACCATGCTGGTTTTCCTGGTTTTGTTCAGACCGGACAGGGCCCGGCGATTGGTAAAACACACGAAATGGAGGCTTGTCGAAAAGATGGAACTGAAATTCCCGTTCAGCTTTCGCTTTCTTCATTCCAAATGGATGGCGATTGGTATGCTGTTGGTATCATCAGCGACATTACCGAGCGCAAGCGTGCAGAAAACAATCTACGATTAAGTGAAGAGAAGCACCGTAACTTGATTGAGAACAGTCACGATATTATCTATACTTTGACGCCAGATGGGGTATTTACATTCGTTTCACCTGCCTGGACCGCACACCTGGGACATCCGATTGACCAGGTGATGGGCAAGCTGTTCCAACAATTCGTCCATGCGGATGATATTGGCGGATGCATGGTTTGGCTGCAAAAAGTGATCGAAACCGGACAACGGCAAGAAGGCGTCGAATATCGCGTGCAGCATATCGATGGTAGCTGGTATTGGCATACCTCAAGCGCTGTTCCAATTAAAAATGAAACCGGTACAATTATTGGTTTTGAGGGAACTGCCCGAGACATCACCGAGCAGAAACGGGCAGAGTTGGCGCTCAATAAATCTCTTTCTCTTATCGATGCAACAATTGAATCAATTGAAAATGGAATTCTTGTTATCGCGCTGGACGGATCTGTGGCAAAAACCAACGCCAGATTCGTCGATATGTGGCGCATTCCGGGAGAAATCATCGCTTCTGGCGATGATGAAAAATTGATGAATTATATTCTGGATCAGTTATCTGCTCCGGAAGATTTTATTGCCAAGGTCAAAGAACTCTATACTGATCCTGGCGCGCAGAGTTTTGATTTAATCCACTTTATTGATGGGCGCATTTTTGAGCGCAAATCCAATCCTATGATTGTTGCAGGTGAACCGCAGGGAAGGGTGTGGTCTTTCATTGACATCACCGACCGGAAGCGGACGGAGGCTGCGCTGCTTGAAGCCAAAAACCGTCTGTCGCTAGCGACAAAGGCTGGGGGCATTGGAATCTGGGACTTCGATTATGTCACTAAAATATCGATCTGGGACGATCAGATGTACCATCTTTACGGAATTGAGCCTGATCACTCAGACAATTCTAACGAGACCTGGAAGACCAGGGTTCACCCGGATGATATGGAGAAAAGTGATGCCGATCTCTATCTTCGGAAGCAAAGTGAAAAAGATTATGATGTCGAGTTCCGCGTGATTTGGCCGGATGGCAGCATCCATTATCTTCATGGAATTGCCTCCGTGCAACGCGATGCTGCCGGACAACCCGTGCGCATGGTTGGAACCAATTGGGACATCACCGCGGATAAAATGGCGGAGGCTGCGTTGCATGAATCCAAAAACCGACTGACGTTGGCAACAAGGGCTGGGGGCATTGGTATCTGGGATTGGGACACCATCAATGACAAACTCATTTGGGATGACGAAATGTTCCACCTTTACGGTGTCAAACCAGATAAATTTAGCGGTGCGTATGATGCCTGGCGGGCTGGACTTCTCCCGGAGGATACTGTAAAGGGAGAGACCGAAATACAAATGGCGCTGCGCGGCGAAAAGGAATACGATGTCGAGTTCCGCGTGCTTTGGCCGGATGGCAGTATTCATCATTTGCGGGCGCTTGGCTCTGTACAACGCGATGCGGCCGGTCAACCCGTGCGTATGGTTGGCACGAATTGGGACATCACCGCGGATAAATTGGCAGAGATGGAAATACTGAGCATCAATGATCAACTCGGTGTGTCTATCACGCATGCCAATGAACTGGCTGTGCAGGCTGAAATGGCCAATGTTGCCAAGAGCGAGTTCCTGGCTAACATGAGCCATGAAATCCGCACCCCAATGAACGGCGTGATTGGTATGACCGGGCTGTTGCTGGATACCAACCTGGACGAAGAACAGCGCCGTTATACCGAGATTGTGCGTTCCAGCGGTGAAGCCCTGCTAACCCTGATCAACGACATCCTGGATTTCTCGAAAATTGAAGCTGGCAAGCTGGTGATGGAGACACTCGACTTCGACTTGCTGAGCCTGCTGGATGATTTTGCAGCTACGGTAGCTATGCGCGCCCACGATAAAGGTTTGGAGTTTATCTGCGCTGCCGACCCGGGCGTACCGACCTTTTTACAGGGAGATCCGGGGCGGCTGCGCCAGATCCTCACCAACCTGGTGGGCAATGCCATCAAGTTCACCGGACAGGGCGAGGTTGCAGTGCGGGTTGCCTGCGTTTCCAAAACCAATACGGATGCGGAGCTGCGCTTCTCGATTCGGGATACCGGCATTGGCATCCCGCCGGAAAAGATTGGGCTGCTCTTCAACAAGTTCAGCCAGGTAGACGCCTCGACCACCCGCCAGTACGGCGGCACCGGCCTGGGTCTGGCCATCTCGAAACAATTAGCGGAATTAATGGGCGGGCGCATCGGCGTCGAGAGTGAAGCTGGCCAGGGGGCTGAATTCTGGTTCACCGTCCGGCTGGGGATGCAGCCGGAGGGTAAGGCCAGTGAAATCCCTACCATGGCCAATCTGAGCGGAGTACATATTCTGATCGTGGATGATAACGCCACCAGCCGCGAGATATTGGACATGCGCTTGACGGCCTGGGGCATGCGCCCGGCAGAAGCAATAGACGGCGTCACCGCGCTGCAAGCGCTGACAGCTGCCGTGGCAGAAGGCGACCCCTTCCAGATTGCGGTATTGGATATGCAAATGCCCGGCATGGATGGAGCGACGCTCGGGCAGATGATCAAGAGTGATGACCAATTATCTGGGACGCACCTGGTATTACTGTCATCGTTGGGAGAACGGGGGGATGCCCGGCGTTTTGAGAAGATTGGTTTTGCCGGCTATCTGGTCAAACCGCTGCGCCATACGGATTTATTCAATGTTCTATCCGCTGCGCTCGGCGGTTCGGGGATTGAAATACGCCCAATAGTGACGCGTCATTCCGCCAGTGAAACCTTGCGCCGGTCGCTGAAAGCTGG
>JBAWYZ010000210.1:0-4703 GCA_037143255.1 Leptolinea sp.
GTGATCCGTGATATTCCGTCCACATTGATTGTCGCCGGTAATAAACGCAGCAGTCTGCGAATGGATATTCAGAATGAACTAAAAAAGCGCGGCCAGAAGTGCTTGTGTGTACGCTGTCGTGAAGTGCGCGGTGAACAGGTTAACCCGAACGAATTGCAATTTCATGATCTGGCATATTCCGCGGAAGCCTCAGAAGAACACTTCCTGTCATTTGACACAACAGAGGACAAACTGGTAGGCTATTTACGTCTTTCCCTGCCTGACCTGGCGCAGAATGAATCCGTCCGTAAAGAAATGCCTGACCTGATTGGGGCTGCTATCATCCGCGAAGTGCATGTTTTTGGGCAGGCTCTACCAGTGGGGGGCGGCGAAACCGGTTCAGCCCAACATACAGGGTTGGGTACAACCTTGTTACTGCAGGCAGAAGAAATTGCCCGTAATGCCGGGTATAAGAACCTGGCAGTTATCGCCGCAGTGGGAACACGGTTGTATTACCAGAAACGCGGTTTTAAACGGGGAACCCATTATTTCGTGAAAGAATTATAGATGCTGGTAAATAAAAAAAACTATAAAACTTTTTTCCGAAATTGACAAATTTTTCTTGATTAATGAATTCCTGCCTAAATTGGTTTGACGAATCTGATGTATTCCTGCCAGGGGTTAATTTCCTGTTGGGCAGATCGCCAACGGTTTCCTACAAGTTTAGTGGTCACAGAAACCGGGAGAAAGCTGCCAAGAAGTTGCATTACCTGATTTATCCATCCAGGGATATACACAGCATGCCCTTTTAATGCGTGATCAATTGTCCTGCGTGCAACCTGCCGGGTATCTTCAGCGGTAATTTTCCCCCAAAATCCCTGCGCAAAAATTCGTTCCATAGTTTCAGGGGTGGTCGGTAGACCGGCCGGGCAAAGGGCTGTAACAGTCCCGAAATCTATTATCTCTTCCCGAATAGCACGGGAAAAATCAAGCAAGAAACGTTTGGTGGCTGCATAGGTAGCTTTGTACGGCATGGGGGATATGGCTGCCAGACTACATACATTAATGAGCATGAACTTTTTATCCGGGTCACGCAATTTGATGATTTCATGCGACATATCTACAGTTGCTTCAACATTCAGGTGAATTAAATGCAATATCTGGTCGCGAGACCTATCTAAAAAAGCACCTTCAAAATCGGTACCGGCCACATTAATCAAACCCCAAAAACGTCTGCCCTCACCTTTTATTGAATTGAAAAATTCACTCCGACTTTGTAACGAAGAAAGGTCACAAGTCCGGGATTGCACTTCGATATTGAATGTGCGCGCAATGTATTCGGCAAAACCGGTTACGTCTTCCCGCATATCCGTCAGGAACAGGTTATATCCACGGCGGGCACATTCAAAAACAAATGCGCTTCCCAAGCCACCAGTAGCCCCACTGATTAATAAATAAGTTTTCATACTATCCTCCAATCAATTGTTTCAATCGTATGATTGATTATATATTGTTATCTCTTTCTTGTCAAACATCTGTTTTAACCAACTGGTTAGATCGCCTTGACAAATTACTTGTTTGAATTAAAATCAATTATTGATTTGAATAGGAGACAAAGATTGAACAATAAAAACTTATTATCCGGGAAAACTGCAGTTGTTACGGGAGCAACTTCTGGTATCGGTTTGGCAGCCGCCCTTACCCTTGTACAACATGGTGCGTATGTGATCGGCATTGGTCGCAACCAACAGCGTTGCCTGACAGCCGAATCTGAAATCAAGGCGGCTTTTCCAGATGCAAAAATTCAATATATGGTGACCGACCTTTCTTTACAAGCTCAGGTTCGTTTATTGGGGAAAGATATTTCAGATCACCTATCCCACCTGAAATCTCCTGGGCTGGATATTCTGGTCAACAACGCCGGAACCTATTCCCAAAAAAAAGTTATGACAGGCGAAGGCATTGAATTAACTTTTGCAACTAATCACCTGGCCACTTTCCTATTAACAAACGAACTATTGCCGCAGTTGAAGGCATCTCCGGCTGGACGGGTTATCACAATCAGCTCCGATTCGCATTACAACGCTAAAATCAACCCTCAAACGGCTTACAACCCGTCTTTCTACTTTGGACTGCAAGCCTATGCGCGTTCCAAATTGGCCAATGTTTTGTTCACAGCGGAATTCAACCGACGAATGGCAGGAGAGAATGTTCACGCTTTTGCAGTTGACCCTGGGTTAGTCAGAACAGATATTGCACTCAAAGGGCAACCTCTCTTTTCACGTGTCATATGGAAAATGCGCAGTTCCGCCGGTGTAGAACCGGAAGTACCTGCCCGAACAATACTTTTTCTTGCCAGTGCTCCTAACCTTCAAAATAGTCCGGATAATTATTGGTATGACTGCCAACCTAAACGTTGTAGTCCTCATGCTGCTCGGCCAGATCTGGCTCAGGAATTATGGCAGATATCCAGCAAATTATGCTGCCTTGAAGAAAAACAATCGGGAGAATAACCTATGGAAACCTCACCAATTGAACAGAAAATCATTAATGCAACCATCGAATGCATAGAAAAATATGGTGTCAAAGGAACCACCAACCGACAGATTGCAATTCAAGCCGGAGTGAATAGCGCCGCGGTGAATTATTATTTCCGCAGCAAAGAAAACCTCATCAATCGCTGCATGCAAGTCACGCTTGCCAACGCCTTCGACTGGGAGGGAATTAAAGATCTTCCGGCTGGATCACCAAAAGAGAGATGTAATGCAATTTTTACAGAGATTCTTCTTGGTGGACTTAATTTTCCCGGAATTGCGCGCGCTCATTTCTATGATCTGATTGTGGATGGAAATTACACATCCTTATTAGTCAGTAAACTGAATGGCTTTTTAGAAAATCTTGTGAATGATCTTAAAGATAAGGGATCTAAATTATCAGATCGGGAATTGTACCTGGCCTGTACGCAAATCACATCAGCTGTAATGATGCTTATCTTGACTCCAAAAATCTATGAGAAAAAATTTGGTCTGGATTTGCAGGATCGAGAAATGGCCGTTGGATATGTCAATCGGCTAGTGGATGGATTATTTGATTAAATTGCATCCCGACAGATGAGGATAATCTATTTGCATTCCGTGAATAATCTGTAAGTAATTATGTTTAATAAATGCGAATTATTTGCTAAAGCAAATGAAGGCTGTTATGAATTTATTTGAGGGTTAACCACCATTTTGATCACCTCACCGGCAATCATTTTTTGCAAAGCGCCTTCCACTTCCTCCAGTGCAACCTCACCTGAAAGCAAGCAGTGGGTATTGATTTTTTCGGATGTGATTAATTCAAAAGCCTTTTGAGCATCTTCGGCGGTACCACCATGAATATTGAATAATTTGATCTCGCCGTAATGCAGACAAGCCGCATCCAGCTCTACTTTTGTACCACCGGGCAAACCGCCAAACCAGAGAACGCGACCACCTTTTCGAACCAGATCAACAGATTGCTCCCAGGTAGCTTTAGTACCCGCGCATTCAATAACTACATCAGCTCCATACCCATCTGTTTCTTGATGGACAGCGCTCAAGGCATCCATCTTCTGTGGATTAACTGGAAATATCGAGCCGAATTGTTTTAAGACTTCAAGGCGGATATCACTGCGGTCGATGGCAATTACCTTTGCTGCTCCAGCGAGTAGCGCCATCTGAGCGTGCAAAATCCCGATTGGCCCGCCGGCGCCAATAATCGCGACAATTTCGCCAGGCTGCACTTTCACCAACCCTTGTCCATGCACAACTGTGACAAATGGTTCCACCACCGCCGCTTCGGCATACGAGACATGCGCCGGAATTTCAAAAAGATTTTTGCGCACAATCGAAGCAGGTACTATTACATATTCGGCAAAAGCTCCGAAGTTGTACTCCAGATTCTCGCATAGGTTACCCTGTCCTTTTCGACAATAGAAACACTCCCCACATTCTGCATTAACTGTCGCTGTCACCCGCATACCTGGCTGGAAACGAGTGATACCTTCTCCCACCGCCACAATATCCCCGCCAAACTCATGCCCGAATACAAAAGGAGGTGGAAACTTAGGGTGACCGCGTTTGAAAGTCTTCACATCCGTTCCGCAGGTCAGGGCGGCTTTCACTTTGACCAGCGCTTCCCCGGGCCGTGGATGAGGAATCGGGATGTGTTGCAACTCCAGAACATCCGGTTGAAGGTAGGTAACAGCTCGCATGGTCTTTTCCATTTGGTCTCCAAAGAGTAATTTAGTAAAGTGTTTGAGATGAAAATATATCGTATTATCACGCATTTATTAATTATTAGGTAAATGACGCTATCTTAACACCAATGAAAAGGAAATATTACTTGGGTTCGCAAACGTTTATAGAAATCACTCAAGAAGAGCAACACAAGAGCGAGTAAAAAAATTAAACAAATTGTTTAATATTGACTTCTAAGAAAACACATGAAATCATTATCGCTTCGTGATACGATAGTGTTGTGATTGAATTATTCGCTTCTGGTGAAACAAAAAATATCTTTTATGCCAAAACTTCTACAAAATTGCCGAATGATATTCAACGCACTGCTCGCCGTAAATTGCTTTACCTCGCTGACGCAGTAGATTTACAAGATTTACATGCTCCACCCGGAAACAGGCTTGAAAAATTAAAAGTCGAACGGGCTGGACAACATAGTATTCGTATTAATGACCAATGGAGAAT
>JBAWYZ010000211.1:0-4699 GCA_037143255.1 Leptolinea sp.
GTCTTCAAATACGCGGATGAACGATTCACCAATAATTCGGCGTTTCGTTTCCGGATCAGTGACCCCCTGCAGGCCTTCCATGAACCGTTCGGTTGCATCAACGCAAATGAAACGTTTTTCCATTATTGGTAGAAAAGCTTGTTCCACAAAAAGGCGCTCATTCTTACGCAGCAAGCCGTGATCAACAAAAATTGCGTTCAACCGGGTGCCAACAGCGCGGGCGGCCAGAGCGGTTGCTACACTTGAATCAACCCCGCCGGAGACCGCTGAGAGCAGGCGTGCCTCCCCAACCTGTGATTGGATGCGTTCCACGGCTAGATCAATCATCGAAGCAGGTGTCCATTCTTGGGGTGCCTGACAGATATCAATAACAAAACGCCGCAAGATTTCCTTCCCTTGCGGGGTATGACGAACTTCTGGGTGAAATTGGACACCGTAGATTTTCCGTTTGACATCACCCATTGCTGCAAACGGGCAGTTGGGATTGGAAGCCAGAATTTCGAAGCCGCCAGGAATCTGGTCAATGCGGTCGCCGTGTGACATCCACACATCTAGATTGCCGAATGGAATAAGCGGGTTTTCCTTGGCAACATTGATTTGTGAAGGGCCAAACTCGCGTTCTCCGGCTGGAATAACCTGACCACCCAGGATTTGGGTAAGTGCCTGCATGCCGTAGCAAATACCTAATATCGGAACCCCGGCTTGCATAATCGTTGGTTGGATAATCGGTGCATCATTTTCGTACACAGAAGACGGCCCACCGGACAGGATGATACCGCAGGGATGAATGTCTCGGATGCGGTCTGGGAGAGCATCCCATGGCAATATCTCACTATAAACGTGCAATTCCCGCACGCGGCGGGCAATCAATTGAGTATATTGCGATCCAAAATCAAGAATTAGTATCGTATCCATGCACCAGACCTGTCGAGACGGGAAATTGTTATCATTATACAGGATTAGATACAGGAATACCCGACTCTCAAATTTCGTCAGCAATTCTCAATATGGTTTTTAAGATTAGCCTGTCAAGCCCCCTCCCGACCTCCCCAAAATTCCAAAGTGCGGAATTTTGAGGAGGAGAAGTAAATAATGGGTAAAACACAATATTTTACAAAAGAAACAGCTCCTTCCCCTAAATCTGCTTTTAGATTTGGGGGAAGGCGGGGATAGGGGGGCTACACAAAAACAAAACGGACGCCTTTGTAGTCGAAGCTGAGCTAGGAAGATTGATTATGGATGTCTTGAGTGGAATTAGAATTCATTTTGAGAATTGCTAACCGTTAATACTTTAAGGACAACTGTTTGACAGCCCATTACCATCTACTTTGATGCTAATGGTGTTTCCTTCTTTTAAGTCAACATCCTGAACCCCACTCTGTCCGGTGGACATATCCAGAATTTTATATTCTCCCGGGTTTACCTTCTGGGTGGTCTTGGCTGGCAAATTCCATTGCCCCGGTTTTGTTGTCATATCATGCAGGGTACAGTTCATTAGATATGCGGGCTTGGGTACCTCGAATGGATAAAGTGAAAGCGCCTGCATGCTCCCATTGAGCTGTGTGAAAATAGTTCCCATCGAAATCCAGCCGATTTTGCCATTTCCATTGGGAATTTCGATGGCCAGCCAATCGTTCTTCTCGCTGCGGCCGACTGCCTTTGCCGTTACGCCTTTGGATAACCCGGCGATAATGTTATAGGTCGATCCAGGGCCGCGGCGGATGAACAGGTTGCCAGTGGCGGCGGTTACCGTTACACCTTCAGGCACGGGAGAAGCAATGGGTTGTGGCGCCAATGTGGCTGCTATAATTTCATTTGATTTTATGGGTTCTGCTACAGTGGCAGTCGAACTAGGTTTAACTACGATGGTAGGCGTATTGCTGGGCAGAACTTTCGTAGGAGGCAAATCGGTAGGAGGTAAATCAGTGGGAGGCAAATCAGTGGGTGCAAGCGGCTGAGATGGACTGGTTGGAATAACTTCCTCAACAACTATCGCCTGCACAGTCGGTTTTTCAGACCGTTTAATGGATAAATTGCAGGCGAGCGAAGAAAACAAGAATATCAATAGCAATGTAATCAAAGAAAATTTCCCAAAGAGTTTTTCTGCCGTTTTCATAACCTTCCTCCACTATCAAATTCGGATAAACTAATAGTAAAACTTTTTTCAAAAGAAATCAACTGTACATAAGAAGTTGCATTTCAACCGCGAAAATCAACAGGAGACCCGATTAATGATACTTGAAAACAATAAGAAATTCAAAACTATCTGTTTACTTGGCATTCTTCTTTCAAGCTGTTCCAATCCATTTCAGCCGCCACAACAAAAACCTCAGCTCCAATCCGCTCAGCCAATAATAATTGAAACGATCAAACCAACCGTAAAACCCTCAGAATCACCAACACCCAGTGGATTTACAGCCAATATCTACCTGATCGCGTTGGAGGACAATGGCAAATCCGGGCCGGTTGTTGGGTGCGGTGACAGCCTTATTGCAGTTAAAACTCAGGTGAAAGATGCCCGGGCTGTCTTGCAACTGCTACTTGAGAACCATAACCAGCGGTACGGCCAATCGGGACTGTACAATGCACTGCACCAGTCTGATTTGAAGATTGACCGTTTTGAAACAAATGATGGCAATATTGAAGTGGATCTAACCGGTCATCTGGTGCTCGGTGGCGTTTGTGATAATCCTCGAGTAAGCGACCAGTTGGAAGCCACCATCCGCCAATCAACAACGGACAATCCCCCGGTATTCATCCGAATCAATGGAATACAGTTGGAAGACCTGCTTTCGCAGAAATAATCTTAGACCGGTTTGGCGTCTTCTCCGGAGTACTTCGGTAAAACCGGCCACTTTCGGCCAATCCATATCACGGCAAGAATACAGCCTAACCCTCCAGTAATGATTGCCCATGGAGTTCCAAATGCCTGGGCAACAACCCCAGCTTCAATTTCACCTAATTGTGGCCCGCCCATAAAGAAAATCTGATTGATGCTTACCATACGACCGCGCATCCCATCCGGTGTTTGTAACTGGCGAATGGTATTCCGCAGAATGGTACTGACGGCATCCGCTCCGCCAATCAGAGCGAGAGAAAGCATGGTAAGCCAGAAGCCGGTGGAAAGACCAAAGAGGATCGTCGCCAACCCGAAGACAACTACAGCCCAGAGCATAAGTAACCCTTGCTTGCGAATCCGAGTCTTCTGTGAAAAGAATAGTCCAACTCCTACTGCCCCAACAGGCTGCGCCGCCGAAAGCCAGCCATATTCCAACGCTCCTACTTTCAAAATATCCCGTGCTACAAACGGCAGCAGGGTGTTGGCTGAAGAAAAGAAGGTTGCAAAGAAGTCCAGAATCATGCTGGAAAGAATAATCGGTTGCGAACGGATGAATGCTACACCGTCTTTGATTGCCTCAAGATTGATACCCTGTTGCCTGACAATCGGATTGATTTCCTGGCGCACATTTCCAATCACGAGTAAAGAAATAATTACAGCCCCAAAGGAGGCAGCATTGATAAAATACGTCCATGATTGGCCCATAGAGGCAATAACAACTCCGCTTAACCCCGGTCCAACAATCGAACCAATGTTGAAAGCCATGGATTGCAGGCTGAATGCACTTGGCAAGTCTTCTCTTGGCAAAAGGTTGGGCATTAGCGACTGGCGCGCTGGCATATCAAAGGCCATGGCAGTTGCTTGAATGGCTGTCAATACGTAAATTTGCCAGACTTGAATTTGTTCGTAGATGGTCAAAAAACCAAACGCCAGCGCCACCAGAATCATAATCATCTGGCTAATAATCATTACTTTTCGCCGGTCGAAGAGATCAGCCACCAGGCCGCCTATCAGAGAGAATAAGAGAATCGGTAAAAAGCGGGCTAATCCAACCCCACTGACTACAACCGGCTGATCTGAAAGTACCCTTAAATGCCAGAACAAAGCCCACAATTGCATCTGAGAGCCGGCGGTGGAAATCATCATACTGAGCCAGAATAAAACAAACCGGCGGTGCTTAAGCGCCGGTGGAACGGTAAAGCGGAGTGCTTTCATACAGAAGCGCTAAGTACCCCAATCTCGTAAATATAGAAAATCATAGCCAATTGTGCGGTGGCTTAATTTTGCGATGGGGGGCAATATCCGTTTGAACTGGTTACGGCGGATGCGGTCAACTACTTTATGAACAAAACTTTCTTCAAAACCCACCCCTACACATTCTTGAGGGGTGTAGCGCTCATCCACTAGCAGGTAAAGCAGCGGATCTACATCAGCATAGGTGAAACCCAATTCCCCTTCATCTGTCTGCCCAAGCCATAGATCGGCGGTGGGGGGTTTAGCAACGATTACTTCTGGCACACCTACATCCCGTGATAATTGTCGAATCTGGGTTTTGTACAAATCTCCAATCGGGTTCAGGGCGCAAGCCGAATCACCCCAAAGTGTTGAGTACCCTAACAGAATTTCAGTCTTATTACCGGTTCCAATTACCAATCCATTGAATGCGGCCGACTGGTCATATAAAATGATCATGCGCATGCGTGCCATGATGTTGCCTGCCCGGAAGGAGTTGATGCCTTCGTTTTTATCCAGATAGGGCTGCACCATTGGGGTAATTGGGATCGTTACAGACTGAACACCAAGGTTGTCGATTACAAGTTGGGCATGCTCCAACGATTCTGGTGAAGAGGATTTGTAAGG
>JBAWYZ010000212.1:0-4606 GCA_037143255.1 Leptolinea sp.
CTTGCTAACTGACCAATCCGGCCTGTATACCGGTGATCCCCGAAAAGATGAGAAAGCCCGCTTAATCCAGCGGGTTGAAGAGGAAGAAATTCCAGATGAATACTGGGCTGCCGCTGGCGGTTCAAATAACGGAATGGGCACCGGGGGCATGGTCACAAAATTGCGGGCAGCAGACCTGGCACGGCGGGCTGGCGTAAAAGTCGTCATTGCATCCGGGTCCGAACCGGATATCATTCTAAAAACTGCCAGCGGGCAAGAAATGGGAACTCTTTTCCCGCCCCTGGTTACCAAACTGGAAAGTCGTAAACGATTCTTGTTGGCCGGAAAACGCAGTGGTGGTACTGTTACCATTGATGAGGGAGCTGCTCTCGCGCTGCGGAAAGGTGGAAGTTTGCTGCCAGTAGGAATTCGGCAGGTGAATGGCGATTTTTCGCGCGGCGCAACTGTGTGCATCGTTGACTTGAATGGGGCTGAAATTGCCCTGGGGATGACAAATTATTCAACAACAGACCTTCACCAGGTATTGGGGCGCCGTTCCGAGGAGATAGAAGAAATTCTCGGGTTTACGGAAGGCGATGAGGCCGTTCATCACAACAACATGCTGCTTTTAAAGCCCGCGCTGAAACGTCAGAAAGGCACCTGAAATGCAAAATCCTTCACCAAATGTTCTTGCGGAAGAAGCCCGCAAGGGATTTCGAATTCTGGCTTTAGCAAGTTCTAAAACCAGAGAGACTGCCCTGCTAGCTATTGCAGCGGAGATTGAAAAGAACAAAGACAGTATCCTGGCTGCCAACCAGACAGATGTTGCTGATGGTGTCAAAGCCGGTCTGGCTGATGCGTTCATCGACCGTTTGATGCTTAATGACGAACGCCTGGGTTGGATCACCACAGATTTGCGACGGGTTGCCAGTCTGCCAAATCCAGTCGGAGAAGTATTTGAAAATCAAACCATGCCGAATGGGTTAAAGATTAGAAAGCAGCGCGTTCCACTGGGCGTTCTGGCTGTCATTTATGAGGCGCGTCCAAATGTAACCGTGGATGCTGCCGGGCTGGCCTTAATGTCTGGCAACGCAGTGATATTACGCGGAAGCAGCGAAACGTTGAATTCTAACCGGGCACTGATAGCTTGCATTCATAGCGGATTGGCCACTGCTAGCCTTCCAGTAGGAGCTGTGCAGTTTGTTGACAGTCCGAGTCGTGAACTGGTTCTAGAATTGCTAAAATTGCATAACCTTATTGACATGGTCATTCCACGCGGTGGATCGGCGCTGCACACCTTCTGCCGGGAAAATAGCTTGATTCCGGTCATCACCGGCGGAATAGGCATTTGTCATTTGTTTGTAGATGAGAGCGCCAACCTGGAAAAATCACTGCCGGTTATTCGGAATGCCAAAATTCAGCGCCCCAGTGTATGCAATGCGCTTGATACATTGCTGGTGCATTCTTCAGTAGCCAGAATTTTTATTCCCCAGGTAGTAGATGCACTTGGACGGGATGGCGTTACCTTTCGGTTGGACGAAAAAGCAGCCCAACATCTTCCTTCACCTCTACCGAATTCCGTCCAAATTGCTGGTGAGTCCGATTTCGATACAGAATGGTTATCACTGGTTCTTGGAATAAAGGTCGTAGAAAACCTTGAGGAAGCCATTGACCATATCAGCTTGCATTCAACATCCCATTCAGACGGCATTTTGACTGAAAATAAACAACATGCCCAAATTTTTATTGCGCAGGTCGACTCTGCTGCAGTTTATGTAAACGCCAGCACCCGTTTTACGGACGGTTCGCAACTCGGCCTTGGGGCGGAAGTTGCTATCTCCACCCAACGGTTGCATGCCCGCGGCCCAATGGCCCTCCGCGAATTGACCACCTATAAATGGGTTATCGAAGGAGAGTACCACGCCAGGCAGTAAATCAGTTGGGCAGGTTTGCGGATTTCTTCTAGGACTAATCCTATCAGGCAGTCTGGTAGCCTGTGTCAACTCGGAAACGAACCCCCTTTCGGCTAATTCAGGAATTTCTCAAGAGCCCACTTCAAAAGAAGAAGTACTGACTGAATCTATAACGTCTGCTTCCAGCCCACGCTGGAACCCGCAGCCAAGGGATAAACTGCAAATTCAATTCACAGGCACAACAATTGACGTGACCCAAGATGTTGATGTTTACGACCTGGACTTATTTGAAGCACAAGAAGATACTATCCGGGCAATCCATGCGCAAAACAAACATGTGATTTGTTATATAAACGTGGGTGCCTGGGAAGAATGGAGTCCGGATGCCGATCAATACCCGGAGATTGTTTTAGGTAAGGATTATAAAGGTTGGCCAGGCGAGAAGTGGTTAGATATTCGTAAAATCGACCTTTTGGAGCCTATCCTGATTGCACGTCTCGATCTCTGCAAACAAAAAGGGTTTGACGGCGTAGAACCGGACAATCTGGATGGATATCAAACAGAAACCGGATTTCCACTTACAGAACAAGATCAATTGAAATTTAACCGCTGGCTGGCTGATCAGGCGCATATTAAGGGACTTTCCATCGCCCTCAAAAATGACCCGGATCAAATGTTGGAATTGGAGTCGAATTTTGATTTCGTCTTAATGGAAGGTTGTTTTCAATACGACTGGTGCGAACTTTCGATACCTTTTCTCGAGTCGAAGAAACCGGTTTTCGCGGTTGAATATACAGATCGGACAATATCGCTTACCCCATATTGTCCGTCAGCAGAAAAATTAGGATTATCTCTGTTTCTCAAGAATCGAGAACTGGATGCATTTCGGATAACATGTCCTTAAAATACAAGCAGTCGAGTGAGGGGGGCACCCGACCGCTTGTAAAATAATATTACCAGAAAGTTAAATAAATTTCAAGGGGTTAAGTATTAGAATATTGTAAATTTCAAAAATTGGCAAGCGAGTGCAGGTCGGCCATTAAACCTTTATTTCTTTGATACAGGTCAAGGTACACCCGGTAGTATTTATCATATAATTCATATTTAGATTTATCCGGCTGGATCGTGCGGTCGAATTGCAACCATGAATTAATTTGATCGTACGAAGAATAAGCGCCAACAGCCATGCCGGCTAAAAAGGCATCTCCATAAGATGCGCCAAATGTAACCTCCGGTACTTTTTGCGGCATTCCACTGATGTCGCTGATAATCTGGAGCCAAAGCGGGTTTTTCGTTCCCCCACCAACAGCAATAACATCATCCGGCATAACTTCAATTTCACGCATCACATCAAAATGTTGGCGTACACCGTAGCCCATTCCTTCCAATATTGCCCGGTAAAGATGACCACGCTGATGTGCTAATGTTAATCCAAAAAACATACCACGAGCTTTCGGATCGTTAATTGGTGTGCGTTCGCCAGAAAAATAAGGTAGAACAACCAATCCTTCAGATCCTGCTGAAATACCGGATGCCTCGCGAACAAGTGCAGTATATGCGTTTTCTCCGCCTGCTTTTTCTACATTCAATAAATCCAGAGAGAGTTTGTCACGAAACCAACGGGTTAGTGAACCGCTGGTGGCCATACCAGCCGCAAATGCAGATGTACCAGGGAACAGATAGCGAGCAGCCCACAATCGTTCATCCACTTTGGGTTGGGAAGTAACCAGATACATAAATATAGTTGATCCGTACATCAACATCATTTGGCCTGGTTTAACAACGCCCACACTGACCGCTTCTGCCGACGCATCGGCTGTGCCAAAAGTGACCGGCGTTCCTTCGGCCAATCCAGTAATAAGAGCCGCTTCTGCAGTCACTTTACCGGCTGTCTCACTCGCCCACCCTAATTCAGGCAGACGTTCCTGTTCTACAATTCCATTGCAGAACTCTTCGCTCCAGCACCCATTGTGAAAATCATACAAAGGCAAGAAGAAAGAAGCGGTTAGATGGTCAATCACCGTCCGACCGGTAAGGCGGGTAATGATGAAAGTAGAAGCCGTAACAAATTTGGCAGCTTTTTTATAATTTTCCGGTTCATTTTTCTTGAGCCATAAAATTTTTGGTCCGACTGCCTGAGAAGAAAGTTCATTACCGGTTTTGGAAAGTAAATATTCTTTGCCAAAACGCTCATTTAATTCACCAATCTCTATGTGTGCTCGCGTATCCACACCATACAAAATACCCATACGCAATGGGTTGCCCTTTTTATCAACCGGGAGCATACAAGGGGCGATTGCACTCACTCCTATTCCAGCAATTTTACTTGGATCGATCTGGCTTTGGTTTATTAAAGATTGGGTTAATAAAACAAAGTCGCCCCACCAGGTCTTTTCAGGATCATGCTCTGCCCAGCCTTGCTGTGGAATCAATAAATCATGCGGTTTTACTGCACTTGCTGCCAGGCTACCGTCCAAGCGAACTAAAACGCCCTTTGATTCGTAGGTGCCGATATCTATACCCAGTAAATATCCTTTTTTCATTTTCTCTCCAGGCATCTCGCATTATTAACAGGGATAAATCTGAGGCAGGGCAGTTGCCCTGCCCCAGATTTTGAGGAAATGCTATTTACTTTGTAGCAAGCAAAGTAATATTAAATCCTAGACTGTGGGTTTGATCTTGATTTTTGTTTTACGCTGTGCGCTAAGGTAATT
>JBAWYZ010000213.1:0-4573 GCA_037143255.1 Leptolinea sp.
CTCCACCGCTACCCGTGCCAGTGGGATCGCCGCCCTGGGCCATGAAGCCTTCGAGCACCCGGTGGAAGGTGGTGCCGTCAAAGAACTTCTCACGCGCCAGAAAGACAAAGCTGTTGACGGTGATAGGAGCTTTGTCGGGATAGAGCTGGATGGAAAATTCGCTGCCCTTTGTCATTTTGACGATGGCAATGTACTTCTTGGCTTTATCTATCGTCATAGCTGGAGCTGCGGGGTAGGTCTTCTTTGCACCGGCGGACACTTCAGCAGTCGCTTCAGCAGCCGCTTCAGCAACAGGTGGGGTGATTGCGGATGTATTGGAAGCAGGTGCGCTTGTGGCAGATAAACTAGCTACAGGTGCGGCAGATTTCTGCGATGAAATTACCATCCAAACAATACCTACGATAACCAGTAAAATGACGACACCAGCAATAATCTGAATTTTCTTTTCTGTATTGCGCTTGGCAATGGCTTTGGTCTTACGTTTGCTTTGACTCATAGGGCGCCTCGAATGAATAAGTGGGATGCAATAATTTTAATCGAAAATGACCCAATTTCCAAACATGAAAAACCGGTTTAATGACCGAACATGGTAAAGTCATTCAATATAAATTCCTTTGTTGGAAATCACCAAATGGCAGATGCTCATTATCTTGTTGGCGCCGGCTTATGAACAGCATTGCAGGCGGGATGGCCGCACTTTTGATAGTTGATCCGAATGCGGGTTTCTTTCACCAGATGTCCGGGTTCCACCCATAGGCCGTATTCGGCGGCGGTGGCGCGATTTTGCATGTCTGGCCGCGCAATATTGAGGGTTACGATCCCAGTCACCAGTAAAGAAGCAGCCAGCGCAATGGATGGCCATTTCCGCTCACTTTGCTCACTACGCTCGCTAGGCTCGCCAGCGGCCGCGCCAAACACGATCAGCCAGAGAGGGATGGTTGGGATTAGATAGGAAGGTTCGGTGGGAATGCTAAAGTAGAATGCTTCATACAACAGTATGGTTAAAGCAGCGACCAATGGCAGCCCACGGTGTTTTGAAAAGAAAGTCCAACGGGTGCGGATGATGCCTTGAATAATAATGAAACCGAGCAGTAGCGCCACTGGTATGGACCAAAAGAGCAGATTTTTATAAGCAAAACGGCCAACCCGCAACAATGGTGACCAGTATTCTTCACCACCCACCGAAGCCACTAGAAAGCGGGTAGTCCATTGGGCAAAATCTGCGGGCGGCATGTAAAAGACCAGTGTAAAGACGCCAAAGACTAGCCCTGTTTGGAGCAGTTTCATACGATTACCCGGTTCAATGATGAACTGCCAGAGCAGGAATCCGCCAGCGAAAAGCACGCTGGTCAATCGCGAGCCGGCTCCCAGGGCGAAGGATGCCCCGGCGGTGAAGTAATGCCCACGCCTCACCTGGATAATCCCCAGGAAGGTAAAACCCAACGCCATCAGAAAATCCATAGTGGTAGTAGCGTTATACCAGAAAAAGGCGTGAACCATCAACGCCAGGGTGAGAATACGGTAGTTTGGGATGTCGTACTCGCGGCACAGGCGCATGAACCCGTAAAGGATGATCAGCGCCATACCCATGATGGTCAGGTTGGTCAGCAGGCTGCCGCCGATCTGATCCAGGATATAGGTAATAGTCTCAAAAACAAAGAAGCCCGGGCCGCGCGAGGGAACATAATCTAACGTCCGAGCGAAATTTCGGCCAGCTTCCAAAACATTATAGGTATCCATATCAGACCCATATCCCAGAAAGAGAAAGGGTGAATACAGAATCACTGCCGTGAGCAGGATAAGATGATCAAGGTTGCTTTTGAACATGGCTGAAGCGGGGTGATTGTATCATGCCAGGGCGGAGATCATCCGTAAAATTGCCAGGCGCGAACCCAAAAAAAATGCTATAGTAGTATCAGGCAGGTAGACAATTGAAAGGAGTGATGGTTCCATGGGCGATAAAGATGATGAAAAGAAAAAGAAGGATAAAGATGTAGAGGAAAAAAAGGACAAAAAGAAAGATAAGAAAGCCAAGAAAGAGAAAAAAGAAAAGAAGAAAAAGAAAGACAAGAAGAAATAACCAGGGAATAAAAAAGCAGGTGATCTGTATAAATGGATCACCTGCTTTTTAATCTAGAAATTTGAGATTATACGGCCAACCCTGCCACAGCTCCATCTCGAATAGCGCCATGAATATAGACGGGACCATCTACGTTGCGTGCATCACCAATCAGGTGACGTTCGGCGACCACGCCTTCAAGGGCATTGTAGAGTGCATCATTGCGACTGAACTGCGATACAACCATGATCGTATCGCACTCCAGGGAAACTTCCTTCCCTTCTTTCGTCACAACAACCAGCCCGTCTTTGGTCGGTTTATATTGCTTAACTCCCATATACATTGGGATACCGAAAGCCTGTAAAAATAGCGGGTACTTAATAATATAAGGAATTCCTACTCCCTTACCGATATTTTCCGCTTCGTCGACTAAAGTGACTTGTTTGCCTCGGTTGACCAGGAATTCCACGGTTTCGAGAGCTGCCAGGTCGCTGCCCACGACAACTACCTTCTTCCCAGTTGGGAGCAAAATTTTGGTCAGGGCTGCCATCGCATCTGGCCCCAGAATGCGCACAAAGCCTTTGGCCTGGCCCTTTAATTCTTCGGTGGTGACGACCTTGCTACCACTGATGGGTGCATCCACAGCCTTACCACCGGTAGCCATAATGACTACATCCGGCGCTTCCTTTTTGACAAACTCGGGCGTCACTTCCTTGTTGAACTGCATTTTGACGTTTAGTTTCTTCAACTGGCGGTCGTACCATTCCAGCAAGGGAGGGATGTCATCAGTGCTACCGCTCTTAATAAAGGCTGCCATAGGAGTCAAACCGCCGATGGAACCGGCTTTGTCATAGATGGTCACTTTGTGGCCGCGTAATGCCGCTACCCGGGCAGCTTCCAACCCAGCCGGGCCAGCACCGACAACCATCACCTGCTTGATTTTATCTGCCGGACGAATGACCATATCTCCTTCGTGACCCAGGAAGGCATTCACACGACATTCGATCGGCTGGTTTGTGAATAACACATGTAGACAATGCAGGCAGCTTGTGCAGGGGCGGATATCTTCTTCTTGTCCGTCTATTAAAGTGGTAGGAAACATGGGATCAACCATGAATTTCCGGCCAAAGGCCGCCATATCCACCAACCCATCTTTTATGGCCTTTTCGGCTGCCTCAAAAGACAGATGACCCACGCCAGAAATGGGGATATTGATCGATTTTCGGATGGCCGCAGCATCCGGAATGAGGGCTCCTGAGACGAGATTATCTGTAAAGGGCTTGACATCCGGTGGTCCCATCACTTTTACATAATCCGGGAATGCAGCCATCCAGAAAGCTCCATACCCGTAACTGGAAACCTGAAGGTAATTTGCACCTGCGGTTTCGAACATTTTCGCAAACTCTATGGCTTCTGCATTGGTGGTACCAAGTGGATCGCCCCATTCCCGTCCGTTCATTCTTACGCCAAGAACAAAATCGGGACCGCACAACTCGCGCATGCGCTTGAGAATTGTGACTGGGAACCGGGCTCGATTTTCTAATGAGCCGCAGCCAAATTCATCTTGACGTTTATTTTGCCGCTTAGATAGAAAGGCATTAACCAAAGCATAATGGGCACAATGCAGTTCCACTCCGTCAAAACCTGCATCTTTGCAGCGGCGCGCTGATTGAGCGAACTTCTCAATCAGTTCTTCTACTTCCTTATGAGTCAGCTCGCGTGCCACAGCCATCGAGGGTTCACTTGGTGGTTCGATCGAGGAGGGAGCAACTGGTTGGGCGCCACCAGGCTGAGCCGGGCTATGCGCTGGGCCGGCATGGGTGATTTGAACCACGGCTGGGATATCATATTCATGAATGGCTGCAGCAAGACGCTTTAACCCTGGAATGAATTTATCATCATCCAGGCGGATGTGCGGCGAGTTGGAAGCGCCTAATGGATATTCGCAAATCGATTCCTCCACAGTTATCTGTCCAGGTTTTCCTTTGGCAATTGAGCGGTAGAAATTGATCAAACGATCTCCTATAGAACCATCCGCTTCCGGATAAATGAACCACTGAGCGGTTTTAACAATCCTATTCTTGAGTGTGACCTTATTGTTCAATTTCAACGGTTGATACAGCGCTGTGTACTTATGTGACATTGCGAGTTCCTTTCTATGATTGAATCAGATTGGCAAAATGAACCAATATACGAAATTTGATCGTATTTTCCGAAGGATATATAAATTATAACAAATTCCGGCCAAGTGTGTGAAAAATAGTACAAAGTAAATATCGGCTTTTATTCATTTTTAATTTGCTCATATCTGAATTTGTTAATCACCATTATTCTGCTTTCACCACCCCCTACCCCATGCAATCATATTATTTATGCGTAATATTCCAATGAACCCCTGGCGTGCTTATAATTTGTAGGGTGGTGATCACTTGCCTGACCCAGTATTTTTGGGGTGATCCCACCACAACGGAATTCGCCTCGATTCATGTCTTTTTATGTGATCTCTACCATTCC
>JBAWYZ010000214.1:0-4555 GCA_037143255.1 Leptolinea sp.
CTAGTTAACATTCAAATAACATCTATAGAATTGCAATATAAGTATAATATATTCTTTAGCCAATTGCAATAGGCAATTTTATTCTGTTCTGGGCGAGAGGGTGATTCTATGTGGGAAATCATCCCGAAAGCCCTGCCATGAGTTAAATGAGAACGTATTTAGACCGGCCAGGTGATTGATGGTGCTATTAGGCGGAAATGTTGGTTGACATGTAGGGGAGGAAGGCCGCGTCCACTGGATGTACTTTTCCATGTGTCCGCCCCTACTTTCGGTTGGCAAGAGCATTCTATTAATAACTCGGGGATTTATCGGCCTAAACGGAAGCCATTTCCTGCTTCTTCCCAATCCAACGCACTCGTGGAGCGGAACCTGGCTGGTTTACAGCCACGGCCAGGCGACGATCATACGTCCACAACTCTGCGTCCAACTTTTCTGCCAGAGCAAGGTAATGTGGATCACATCCCACCGGCAAGTTCAACCGTTCGGATAATTTTAGGGCGCGTAATTGAATATCTGGCTCATCAACCAGATGTAGCGGTAAAGCCCTGGCCGCCTGAAGAATAGTCTGAACAGTATTGGCGCTCAAAACGCCCTGCCGGACATAAGTAGAGAGAATGTTGGTAATATCAAAAAACAACAGAGACGGCGCCAATATTCGCCGATCTTCACGCTCCCACCTTTCCCATAAGGTCTTGATGGCATTATTACGCGGGAATGCCGTTAATTGAATGACTGGGCCAGGATCAATACAGATGATCTGACTGCTCATTTTGATCCTCTCGTATTTCTGTCAAAACTTCTTCAGGAAGCGTAAGCAGACGACCAGATAGGTCACTTTTCACTTGCTCACGGGATATTGCCACCAGGCTGCGCCAGTCGGGCGGTTTTTCCAGCGCGTTCAGGCGGTCATATTGTTCACGGGAAAGCAATACCGCTAATGGTTGTCCATCCCGCTCAATAAAGACCGGTTCTCGCCGAGTAGCGAGAAATAATTCCCCCAAATGAATTCGGGCGTATGTGGCTGTAACAGAAACAGGCATGGCAAATTTTCTCCACAGGTTGATTAATCAACCGATTAATGCTTATTATACGCATTTGGAGAAGAGATGACAAGCCTGAAATAGTCTCAACTATTCGTTGCAATTTCAATGCCTATTAATTTCTTTATTCAGGAAATATTTGTCATATTGAAACATATCGTATCCTAGAAGGGCGAGGCTTCCAGTTTTGAGATGATTGTGTAATTTTTGAGTAAACTGCAAGCTTCGGCCATACTCGGAATACTTTGCCAAATATCCCTAAACTGATCCCAGTTGAGCCGGTGCTTTTCCCTTCCGCCACCATGCCCGGTAGGCGATTACCGCCACCGCCACATAAGCACAAGTTTTGGGAATCATCAACATACCCAAAAGCGGAACAGCAGCCGACCACAAAATGACTGGCGCATAAAACAGGTACGATAAGGCAATCATGTACCCGATCAGCCGGAAAGTATCATCGCCCTCCCGGGTTGAATCACGCAGGATCAAAAACATCACGCCCACGCCCTGCACTACCAGGAAGAAATTGCGCAGTAAACTCCAATCGTATGGAGGAACAATGGCTTCCCATTGATTCTGCGGAAACATCATAATTCCCAGGCGAATGATTCCGGCTGCCAATAACATCCATCCAAACCATCCCAGCGGTTTCTGGAAGCGCAATCGCCAGACAAATACCAAAATCATGTAAAACACAGTCACGGTAATCGCAGTGGAGAGCGCCCCTACCCCTATTAGACCGGCATTGGCTTCCAAACCACCCCGTGCATAAGCGATCACCCGGAAACCAACATGACCAGTATCCCCCAGCGCCAACAAGGCAAATGCCCAGACCAATAATCTGGCAACTGGTTTATTCAAATCAGCAACGGAACCAAACCGCTGTACCATCAAAATAACCAGCGTCCAAATGACAATCAAATAGGAGATATTGAAAGCTATCTCTATACCTATGCGTAGTTCGTTTGACATAATATCCTCAGTTTTTCAATTCCGGCTGCCAGGGGTCAATGACCTTCATTTGAATATCTCCCTCTGGCGCTTTTTTGCCGGTCAGTTTTCGCAAGCCTTCTCGCAGCGCTCCTGAGAGCATCACCCACTGTGAAAACACATTACCTTCCACTCCGGTTTTCCCATCGGTGGCGGATGAAGCCAGCCAAACAGCTTTGCGCGCTGGCACCGCGCCGGGTTTCGCCCACATGCGCACGATAGTCGGGAAAACTTTCAAGCGCGATTCCGAACCGGAGATGACTTCGAAATGCGTTAATAGATCAGTCAATACCATGCCCGGGTTCAGCGCATAAATGCCAATCGCCGGGTTGATTTTATATTCTTCCGCCAATGCTTTGGTGAAATGACGAATCCATACTTTGCTGGAACCGTACACATTCTGCCAGGGAGCCGGCTTGTTATAACCCATTCCCAACATGTTGATAAGTTTGCCACCGCCCTGCTTCTTGAAAACACCCAGCGCGATAACCGAACCATAATACGTTCCCATGATATTGGTCTGCACCACACCGGCAAACACGCCCGGCTGAAGCTCAGCCGTTGGTCCATAAGGACCGGTAATGCCGGCATTATTAATCCAAATATCAATTTTGCCAAAGGTCTTCAAGGCTAATTCGGCTAACGCCTGAACTTGCGCCAGCTCTCCAACATTCACCGCCATACCCGCCGCTTGCACCCCGGCAGACTTGAATAGATCGACGGTTTTTTCCACATCCGCAATTGAACGGGAGGAGATCACAAGTGCCGCTCCTTCCGCAGCATACGCCTGCGCGATTGCTAACCCCAATCCCCGGGTACTGCCGGTAATTACAGCAACTTTTCCATCAAGAATTCCCATTTGAAATCCCTTCTATTTAATAATACTATTCTTCAATAGCAGCTCGAACCGATTCCAGCGCTGTCACAGCCGGGGTACTGGAAAAAGCTTCACCAAAATACTTCAGAGTAAATGCAAAGGCGATCAACTGCACCAGTGCGCCAGTCCAGAAAGATAGTGTGGAATATATGTCAAAGGCAAACCCGGCCCACAACGGCCCGATCCCACGGCCGAGCGCCTGAAAGGAATTGTTCAAACCCATGGCAGCCCCCTGCCCCGATTGTGCCTTTTTCGAAATCAGCGAAGTAACCGAAGGCGCCAGCATGACATTCCCAATAAAGAAGACCAGCGCGCCTCCCACCATCCCTCCTTTAAAAGGAATGAGCGCCATACTTAGGAAACCAGCAATCCCGATCAGCAATCCACCCTGGATGATACGCCATTCCCCAAAGCGCCGGGTAAGCGGGCCGATGATAACACCTTGCCCAATAACGGATACAACTCCCAGGGCGCCCATTAATAACCCGATTTCAGACGGACCCATGGCGAAGCGTTTTCCACCATACAATGCCAGCACCGATTCGATGTTGGCCAGGGCAAATGCCAGTAGAAAAGCCAATGCTAAAAGGAACCCCGCCGGCCCGCGCAGCCCAACAAGTAGAGCTGATAATTGCGATTCGCGTTTTTCTTCCTTCACGGTGATGCGGTTCTCAGGATGAAGAGATTCGGGCAGAAAGACGGCAATAAACGGTGCCGCCAGCAAGGCAAGTAAGGCACTGGCAAAAAACGGAATGGAGAGGTTGATCATCTCCCCACTGGAAACATCCCGCATTACTTGCAAAAATGGAGTGATGCTCGCCGGTAACGGCAGGTGTATACCGGTTAATAATCCCCCCAGCAGCGGCCCGAAAATCATACCGATGCCCATGGCAGCGCCCATCAACCCAACGCCTTTGGAGCGCTCTTCCGGTGCGGTGATATCAACCATATACGCCATGGCAGTCGGCAAGGTGGCTGAAGAGAGAATACCGGCCAGCGTGCGTGTCAGCATAAACTGGATCAGGTTCTGAGAAATCCCTTGCAGCACAAAGGCCAAAAAGTAGCCCAGGATACCAATAAGCAGGACCGGTTTGCGCCCGATGCGGTCTGAGAGGCGCCCCCATACGGGGGCAAACAGAAACTGCATGAGAGAATACAGAGACATCATCAGCCCCATGGCGCTGCCAGAGGCGTTGAAATGGATGATGTAGAATGGCATCAACGGGATGGCAATGCCGAAACCCAGCATCACAATTACCAGGGAAGCCACGAGAATGATTTTCGCCGTTCTTTGTTGTTCCGCTTTCAATGGATAAGACCTCAATTCAAAAATATTTTAGTTAACTACCTTGCATTATTAAGCATTGTTATATATAATCGGGTTATGGAATCCTGTCAAGACCAAGAATTATCAGAAGAATGTAAGAATGAGCTGGAAAATGCCATCATGGATTGGACGGCCATTTTTGTGCGTTTGTGGATGCATGACATCAACAGCTTCACCCGCACCACCGGCCTGTCCTTTGGTCAGATGAATCTACTGCTGCATATTCATTATCGCGGACCGTGTGAAGTGAGCGGTGTTTCAGAACTGATGCAAATGACCGCCCCGGGCGCCAGCCAGATGGTGGAACGCATGGTGCAGCAG
>JBAWYZ010000215.1:0-4548 GCA_037143255.1 Leptolinea sp.
GGCGGTTTGCACGACCCTGCAGCCGAACTGGTCATGTGCGCATCCGGGTCGGTTGACCTATCGATCGTCAATGGTCGCATCCGAGTGTTAGACGGCCAACTGTTGGACGTAGACCTCTCAGACCTCATCCAGCGCCAAAACTCTCTGGCAAAAAAACTGGTTGCTCGCACCGAAAAACGCTATGGCATCCAGATGAACGCGCCTGTATGGCGGCGCGCTTTTCCTTACGACCCATTCCGGCATTAACATCGGAATACCAGGAATATTAAAAGAAAGGATGAAATAGCAGCATGACTGTACAATCTTACGTGAAGGTTCACTCCATCACCGATGCGTTCAGCGAGCTGCAGAAGGACGGTCTACGGCGCATAATTGTGGGCGGAACAGACCTCCTGATCAAAGGTCATAACCAGCGCATCGAACCGTTTAACGCTATCGACATTGGAGATGTACCTGAACTTGCAGGCATTACTGAAACACAAACTGGAGTCCGCATTGGGGCAGTCACGAAGCTCGCGGATATTGCCTCCAGCCAAAGCCTCAAAGGCGCACTTCAGGTTCTATCCCAGGGGGCAGTCCTAGTAGGGTCGCCTCAAATTCGTAACATGGCTAGTCTGGGTGGCAATCTGTGCAATGCCGCCCCCTCCGCGGATACCGCTGCGCCATTAATTGCGCTAAACGCCTCTGTTGAAATCCTTTCACCGAACAATAACCGCACAATACCCCTCGAAACATTTTTCACCGGTCCCGGCGCCACTGTGTTGGCAAAAAATGAAATCTTGGCGGCAGTTCATATTCCCTATTCTGCGCCCGGTTCAGTCGGTCTATACATCAAACATACCCCGCGGCGTGCAATGGATCTGGCCATTGTTGGCATTGCAGTCGTATTATGGCATAAGGGCGGCAAGCTGCAGGCGCGAATTGCCCTGAGCGCTGTTGCTCCCACACCCCTGCGCGCCCGCCTGGCTGAAGTATATCTGGAAGACAAAAACACACTAAATTCAGAGAGCATTGCCACAGCCGCTCAGATAACCTCAACAGAAATCACTCCTATCAGCGACATCCGCTCTACTACCAGTTACCGTATCCAGATGGTGCGCACCCTTACCGCTCGAGCGCTCACTGCATTGAGCGCTGAGCTTGGTGGCTGGGAAGGCGAATAACATTATGGAACAGAATATTATCTTGAATATCAATGACCACGATTACCTGGTGAAAGTTGAGCCGGACGAAGTGTTAGTGGATGTATTAAGGTTCAAAGTTGGACTAACCGGGACAAAAAAAGGCTGCGGTACAGGTGATTGCGGCGCTTGCACAGTGATCTTAGATGGCAGAATTGTGGATTCTTGTCTCATTTTAGCGGTTTCGGTCGAGGGCAAAAAAATCATCACAATCGAAGGTCTGGAAAAAAAAGGAAAACTGCATCCCATCCAGCAGGCATTTCTCGATCACGGTGCAGTTCAATGCGGATACTGCACACCTGGTCTAATTCTCGCCACTAAAGCTCTGCTGGATGTGAACCCACATCCAGCCGAAGGCGAAATTCGGATAGGCATCTCGGGCAACCTGTGTCGTTGCACCGGTTACACCAAGATCATCGAAGCCGTTAAGGCTGCCGGTGAATTGCTGGATAGAGGTGCACAATGACCCGCGAATCAAATCTGGGGATATCCGCTCCCCGTATCGATGGCTATATCAAAGTGACCGGGCGGGCTAAATATATTACCGACCTTTCCCGTCCCGGTATGCTGTATGGCAAAATTCTCTTTAGTGACCGACCGCACGCGCGCATCATCCATATTGACACCAGCGCCGCCCAGTCCATGCCGGGTGTCCACGCAGTTATTACCAGTACAGACACTCCCAATATCCTTTACGGCTTATACCTACGCGACCGATTAATATTTGCCAAAGGAAAGGTGCGCCACATTGGCGAGCCTATCGCTGCGGTAGCCGCCGAGAGCGAAAATATTGCGTTGCAAGCCCTCCAAAAAATCCAAGTAACCTATGAGGATTTACCTGCGGTTTTCGATCCATTTGAAGCGCTGAAACCAGATGCGCCCATTATTCATCCTGATGTCGAGAGTTACCAGGGAATTTATCCCTTCATCAAATACGGAAATGTTTGTATGGATGCTGAGGTTAACCATGGGGACATTGTAAAAGGATTCGCCGAAGCCGATGTGATAGTCGAAGGTACTTATCATACCAGCGCCATTCACCAATCATCCATCGAACCCCATGCCTGTCTGGCTGAGTTTGATCATTGGCATCGGCTAACTGTTTGGACAGGGACCCAGCAGTTAACTTTATGCCATCAGGAACTGGCAAGTGCATTAGGTCTGCCGATGACTAAAGTCCGTGTCATCCCCGCCTGGCTGGGCGGCGGCTTTGGCGGAAAACTCAAGAGTCTTTTCGAACAGATTTGTGCACTGCTTGCAATCAAATCTGATCGCCCGGTGAAAATAGAATTGACTCGCGAGGAAGAGTTCATTTGCACTCACGCCCGCGGCCCTCAGACCATATATATCAAAACCGGCGCTAAAAAAGATGGCACTCTCGTCGCCCGTGAAGTACGTGTGGTAGCGGATATGGGCGGATACAGCGATCATGCTCTTGGTATGGCAACTCACGCCATCACTTTTGCTTCCGGAGTCTATGCCATCCCCAACGTGCGCGGGCATGCTCTCGCAGTTTACACGAATAATCCCGACTGGGGTTGCATGCGCGGATACGGTGGGTCCGAAATCACTTTCGCTGGAGAATCTCAGTTGGATTTACTGGCAGAAAAATTGTCAATCGACCCGGCTGACCTGCGATTAAAAAACCTTTACAAAGACGGTGACACATTCATAACCACTCAGAAGATGGATTGCGTAAATATCCATGACACCATGCAGGCGGCTCTCCAGACCTCGGGTTATCGCAAGAAGAAAGGCCAGCTTGCTCCAAACCATGGCATCGGAATCGCCAACAGCATCCTTAATACCGGGTTTCTTTCTTCATCGGTAGTACTGCGAGCAAACCCGGATGGGACTGTCTCTCTTCTCACCTCCGTCACCGATCTCGGAACCGGCAATCTTACTGCCTTGTGCCAGATCGTTGCTGAGGCTCTAGGGCTACCGTTTGATAAGATAGGCGTTGCCTCACAAGACTCAGACTCCTCACCCTATGACACCGGCTCAATCGCCAGCCGAACTGTGTTTGACGCCGGCAACGCAATCATCCTCGCGGCTGTGGATATCATCCATCAGCTAATTAAACTGGCTGCATTGGCCTTTGAGTGTGATGAAGAAGATGTCATTTATGAAGAGGGCGCTGCTTTTCGAAAAAGTCAACCAGAGATTGTGCGCAGTTTTGCTGAACTTGTCAGCGATGCGCTCTTTGTTTCAGGAGGGCCGCTAATTGGACGCGGCGCAACCCTTGCCAACCCGCCTCACAAACATGAAATCGGGCGCGGTTTTGCAGAACGGCCGGCGGGTACATTCACCTTTGCCACTCATGTCGCCGAAGTATATGTTGACCCTGAAACCGGGTCTGTCTGTGTGACAAATTACACAGCCGCCCATGACGTCGGTAAGGTTATCAACACAGATGGGATTGAAGGCCAAGTTGAAGGTGGCGTTATCCAGGGGTTGGGTTGGGCGCTTTATGAAGAGTTGGTTTACCCGCAGGGAAAAATCATCAACCCCAATTTTGTTGATTACAAAATCCCAACAGCGCTTGATACACCACCCATTATCGATATTTTCATCGAAAAACCTGCTCTTCGCGGCCCGTTTGGCGCAAAAGGCATGTCCGAGCCCCCTATGGTACCTCCTATGGCAGCCATCTCTAATGCCATTTTTGACGCTTGCGGTGCTCATGTCCAGACCATACCCATTAACCTGGAACGTCTTTACAATGCATTACATCCAGGGAATAAGTCGGATTAATTCCAATTTCCGAAAAATAAATATCCTCAATATCTAAATTAGTAGGAGAAAGAAATGAAACTTGAAGAGCTTTATCAGAAATTGAATCAGGCGGTAGTTGAAGGTGATGATGTGACCGCCACAACCCTGGCCAAAGAAGCATTAGGCCTTGGTATTGAACCGCTTGAAATCGTCAGGCTAAGCATTCAGCCAGCGATGGATCTAGTCGGTGAGCAGTTTCAAAATGGGGAGGCTTTCTTGCCTGAGTTGATTATTGCAGGCGATGCCGCAACCGCTGCGTTGAATGTCATTCTGGAAAATATGGCAGCCGGTGGTACCAGCGCCATCAAAGGCACTGTTGTTCTGGGTGTGATGTATGGTGACAACCACGATATTGGCAAAAACCTGGTTAAGGCTATGCTGGCAGCAAACGGATTTCGTGTGATAGACGCAGGGGTAAATGTTCACCCGAAAGCATTTATTGAAAATGCTGTCAAAGAGCATGCCGACATCATCGCCATGTCTACCCTGATCACTACCTCCATTCCTTATCAGCGTGAGGTCATCGAGCTGCTTAAAGCAATGGGCAAGCGGCAGGATTTCTTCGTCATAATGGGTGGCGGCCCGATTACCG
>JBAWYZ010000216.1:0-4512 GCA_037143255.1 Leptolinea sp.
GGGTGGTTGTTACTGCAGCCAGTGGAATTGGAGGTGGTCTGGCTTCGGTTATCTCACCAGCTAAACTTCAGAATGCCGCTGCCAGTATCGATCGGATTGGCGAATATGGCGCGGTATTCCGAGTCGTATTTGTGATTTTGCTGGTGATTACCACTGTTTTTGCTTTGGTTTCACTTTTGTGGGCGTATTAATCGGGAAAACCCATATTTTGTCACTGCGCCTGCCACAGACCCGGATTAGCCAAGCCCGTCCCTTTCTCCGGTGCTTGACTGAAGGTGTCGAAGGTTGTGTGCGGCTTTGACACCTTCGGTCAGCCACCGGATTGATGATGGCTCAGCCACCGGAATTGGGCAGGCAACAGAGTTTAATTATTGTAGTAGGAGGCAATTCCTAGTTTGCATAAATCACCACCTATTCGTTACAATGAGATTATGTTTCGCCGGTTTTTATTGATTTCAATCCTAGGAGTAACTCTGGCTGGTTGTCAAGATCAACCCGGCCTTTCTGCCAGCACATCTGCCGCGCTGACCCCGTATGTCACCCGCACGAGCATCGTTCCATCTACCATCCAGCCGCCGCCTACGCTAGCGCCACCGGCCATTACCCCACTGCCCACACAGATCACTCATACAGTGAGCAAAGGAGAAGATTTGGGCGGCATCGCCACGCGCTATGCGGTGAAGATCAAAGACCTGCGGGCGGCTAACCCTGAAATTGACCCGCGCATGATTCCTGTCGGTACGGTATTGATCATCCCTTCCGGTAATCCGCAACAGGACATCAACCAACCGACAGCTATCCCCATCCCCGCTGTGACCCTGAAGACCGGTGCGCCAGCCTGTTATCCGGACGCAGCCGGTGGCGCCTGGTGTCTGATGGATGTTGAAAACAATTCCGGCTTGGCAGTGGAAGACATCAGCGCAGATTTTGTGCTATCCGGTTCCGACAATACCGCCCCGCAGTCTCGTAGCGCATTTGGGCTGCTTAACCGCCTACCGGATAAATCCACCTTCCCTTTGGTTGTTTATTTTCCATCCGCCCCCGCCCAACCCTGGCAGATCAATACTCGTCTGCGCACTGCCTTCCCGATGGTCAAAGAAAATGAACGTTACCTGCAAAACAACCTGGAAAACGCTATCTCCAATATTTCGCGGGACGCCCAATCTGCAGAAGTAAGCGGTATGATAGTCCTACAGGCTGACCAGATGGATGCCAATATCATCTGGGTGGCAGCGGCGGTTTATAACGTTGCCGGGCAGCCGGTGGGTGTGCGTAGATGGGAAAGCCTGGTTGGGCTGAAATCTGGCAGCGGTTTGACGTATGATTTAAGGGTATATTCATTGGATGGACCTATCCAACGGGTGGAAGTGCAAGCTGAAACCCGTCCTTAACAACTATTAAGCGGAGGTAACCATGCCCGAAGCCGTAATTATCAATGCAGTCCGTAGTCCAATTGGCGCTTTAGGGGGCGGATTGTCATTTATGCGACCGGACGATCTGGCCGCGCATGTCTTGCAATCGCTCATCCGGCGCTCTGAAATTGATACCGATCTGGTGGAAGAAGTCTACCTGGGATGTGCCAACCAGGCCGGGGAAGATAATCGCAATATCGCCCGCATGGCCGCCCTATTGGCCGGTTTTCCGGTGGAAACCGCCGGTGTAACCGTTAACCGCCTGTGTGCCTCGGGATTGACGGCGGTGATCCAGTCCGCCCGCGCCATCCGCTGCGGTGAGGCGGAAGTGCTGATTGCAGGCGGGGTGGAAAGTATGTCGCGTGCGCCCTATTCACTGCCTAAAGGTGATCACGCCTTCCCGTTCGGCAATCTCACCGCCTGGGATACCGCCCTGGGCTGGCGATATCCCAATCCTAAAATGCAGGCGCTGTACGGCACTGAGGCGATGGGTGAAACCGCCGAAAATATTGCCGAAAGCACCGGCATCTCCCGTGCAGAACAGGATGCCTTTGCCCTGCTCAGCCACAAACGCGCCATAGCCGCCATCGATTCCGGACGCTTAGCCGCCGAGATCGAACCTGTTCCCGTTCCGCAAAAAAAAGGCGATGCGCTGCTCTTCACCACCGATGAACGTCCACGGCGTGATACCTCGCTGGAAAGCCTGGCACACCTCAAACCCGTTTACCGCAACAATGGATCCGTCACCGCCGGAAATAGTTCCGGCATGAACGACGGGGCGGCCGCTCTGCTGCTGATGAACGCTGACCGAGCTGAAGCTCTTGGGCTGAAACCCATGGCGCGCATTGTAGCCGGAGCCGCCGCCGGTGTGGCACCGCGACTGATGGGCATGGGACCCGTCCCTGCCACGCGTAAAGTGCTGCACCTCTCTGATTTGGGGATCGAAGACCTGGGATTGGTGGAATTAAATGAGGCCTTTGCCATTCAATCTATAGCCGTTATGCAGGAATTGGGACTTACATCCGACATCACCAACGTCAACGGCGGGTCTATCGCCCTGGGGCATCCGCTGGGCTGCTCGGGAGCGCGCATTCTTACCACCTTACTGTACGAAATGCGCAGGCAATCCATTCAGAAACCCCGTCCATATTACGGATTGGCGACATTGTGCGTAGGCGTCGGACAGGGCGAGGCGCTGTTAGTGGAATGGCTGGAAGAAAATCCTGAGCAAGCTGTGATATGATAATAATAGGTATCCGCTAATATAGGAATATAGTTATCAGACTTAGTGATGTTTGACACTCGCAAGGTACCACCTTACGGTGGATAATGAAGGTGGTAAAAAGCCGCTTCAGTGCGGCAATATTCTTCTGATCAGGAGGTAGAATGCCCTTAAAGGGTCGCATCGAGGTCAACGAAGATATTTGTAAAGGGTGTGAGTTGTGCAGTTCGAATTGCCCGCAAGAAGTCATCATCATGAACCAGGAACGTATGACCAAACGGGGATATCATCCTGCCGAAATGATTGCTGCGGGTTGCACGGGCTGCGGCGTATGTGCGATCATTTGCCCTGAAGCCGCCATTACCGTCTACCGTGAAGTTACGCGGAAAGCAGCATAGGAGAACCGGACATGGCAAAAGAAATGATGAAAGGGAACGAGGCTGTAGCTGAGGCAGCCATCCGCGCCGGATTACAGGCGTATTTTGGATACCCGATTACTCCTCAGACTGAACTGCTAGAATGGATGGCACGCAGGATGCCGGAACTGGGACGCGCTTTCGTGCAAGCCGAAAGTGAACTGGCAGCCATCAATATGGTCTACGGAGCCGCCTGCACCGGCCGCCGGGTGATGACCTCCTCCTCCTCGCCAGGCACGAGCCTGATGATGGAGGGAATCTCATACATTGCTGGTACTGAAGTGCCGTGTGTAATTATTGATGTGATGCGCAGCGGGCCTGGACTGGCTAACATCCAACCCGCCCAGGCAGATTACAACCAGATGGTGCATGGCGGTGGTCATGGTGATTATCACACCATTGTTTTGGCGCCGTCCAGCGTACAGGAATCCATTGATCTGACTGTGCTAGCTTTTGACCTGGCTGAAAAATATCGCTGCATTGTGGTCGTGTTAACTGATGGCAGCATTGGCCAAATGATGGAACCTGCCGAACTGCCCCCCATGATGCCTCTCAAGACGGATGTGCCCGATTGGGCGGTGAGTGGCGCGGAAGGCCGGGAAAAACGATTTTTATCTTCAATTTTTATGGATGCCCCCGCCGAAGAAGTGGCCAATATGCGCCTGTTACGACACTGGGCAAAAATCCGCGAAAATGAGGTACGTTACAAAGAATATTTCCTCGATGACGCCGAGTATGCGGTTATCGGGTTTGGTTCGTCTGGACGCGTGGCGCTCTCGGCCGTGCGCCATGCGCGTGAGGCCGGCATCAAGGTTGGATTGCTGCGCCCGATCAGCCTGAGTCCCTTCCCTGAAGAGGCCATCGAAGCCCTCGGGAAGCGGGTCAAAGGCATACTGGTGGTGGAGATGAATACCGGCCAAATGGTGGATGATGTGCTGCTGGCCACTCGTGGGCAGGTACCGGTTGAGTTTTACGGCCGTACCGGCGGAATTATCCCTTTGCCAGATGAAATATTAATCGCAATCCAACGCCTGGTAACCGGCCCCATATCCACTGTTGGGCACCCGCGCGACCGTTGGATGAATCTGATGTCTTTTCTGAACTGAAAGATTGGAGAAGAATGACCGTTCCTGAATTGGATATGGAAGAAGTTATTGTTTATCAACGCCCGGATGCGTTGACTGACAACAATACGCATTACTGCCCGGGTTGCACCCATGGGGTGGCGCACCGCCTGGTGGCTGAAGTAATCGATGAGATGGGCATCCGTGAGCGCATGATTGGCGTGGCGGCAGTGGGCTGCTCGGTTTTTGCTTACAATTATTTTGATTTTGACTTCGTACAGGCGCCGCATGGCCGGGCTCCGGCTATGGCCACTGGTATCAAAAGAGTTTATCCCGATAAAATCATCATGACCTATCAGGGTGACGGTGATATGGCTTCCATTGGCATGGCTGAAATT
>JBAWYZ010000217.1:0-4496 GCA_037143255.1 Leptolinea sp.
CGGTTCGGGCAAATCAGTATGTATCAGTTCTATTATCACCTGCTTGATTATGAATAATTCCCCGGCGGATTTACGCCTGGCAATTCTTGACCCAAAGAAGGTGGAATTAATCCGTTTTAATGGGTTGCCGCATTTGCTGGGGCAGGTGGAAACATCGGTTGAAAGAATGCTGGCTGTTTTACGCTGGGCGGTCGCTGAAATGGATAACCGCTATAAATTATTGGAAACACAAAAATCAAAGGATCTGGATGCCTTCAATCGGAAAATGCAACGCAAGGGGCAGGAGCCTCTGCCGCGCATAGTGGTTCTGGTGGATGAAATGGCCGATTTGATGATGTCAGCCCCTGAACAGACTGAACAAAGTCTGGTGCGATTGGCACAGTTGGCGCGGGGTGTAGGTATTCATCTTGTGGTGGCTACACAGCGCCCCAGTACCAACGTGCTGACGGGTGTCATCAAGGCGAATTTCCCGGCACGCATAGCTTTTACCGTGGCTTCTGGCATTGACTCACGGGTAATTCTGGATACAAATGGCGCCGAATCGTTATTGGGGCGCGGAGATATGCTGTTTCTAAATTCAGATTCTAGCTCTCCAATGCGGATTCAAGGCGCCATGGTTACCGACAATGAAATTGATAAAATTGTAACCTTTTGGAAAAAGATCACCCCGCTGCCTGAAGGGGATGCGCAAGAACCTTGTCCCTGGGAGAACTTGATACCCAGCACTGATGAACTATCCGGTGATGCTCTGGTGGAGCAGGCGGTAGATATGGTGCGCGGTATGCAAAAAGCCAGCGCCTCATTGCTGCAGCGTAAGCTGCGCATAGGCTATCCGCGGGCAGCCCGGTTAATGGATGAATTGGAAAAACTAGGAGTGGTTAGCCCACAAAATCCAGGCGGTAGAGATCGGGATGTTCTGGTCAGTCGGGATGATTATCATGAAGATCCTGACCGAGAAAATGATCAGTAGTTAAAACAGGTCTTTGCGTAAGTTGTTTGAGGCTGAAAAACCAGCCTGGTGGGTAAACGGACCAAAATGAGATGTTTTAGTGAGTTTGAATCCCATGCTTTCATACAGTCTGCGGGCTCGGGGGTTGGTATCAACAACTTCCAGCGCTACTGCATCATATCCTTCTGCGCGAGCGCGGGTGATGACTGATTCCAGAAGCCGGGTACCAATACCCTTTCCCCGGACATTTTCTGAAACGGCAATTGCTTCGACCCGCAAAGTATGCCGGGGGCGTTTTTCTATTAGTCCAATAAATTTCAGCCAAAGAAATCTGTAGAAACCCCCAACAAAACCAAATTCTTTGGTCAGCTCTGCCAAATCAAATTCCATGAACCGGCCGTGATCATCCTCAATTCCCAATACACCAACCGGTTTGTCATCAAAGATGGCCAAAAGAATCTGCCCCGGAATGAGGCTGTTGGTGATGATGCGGACAGCCTGGTCGGCATCTTTTGGGAACAATTCGATTTTATGTACCTTTAGTCTGAAAGCCTGATAGAAAATTCTCGCGGCTTCTTCCAGATAGGCAGGGTTTTTATTTCCTTGAATAATTTGAATTTCTGATTGGTTTTCCATTTTAATGAGCAATATATTTTACCAAGTTTCGTAGTTGCTAAGGCAATTTACCCCGAAATCCACCAAAAAAGAAGATAAACGTGCATTGTGCCATAGTTGTTAGGGCGGTCGATTTCGTTTGCAATGTGCTACCCTGAATAACGCCCGATTGCTTCTCCCCTACAATGAATTATTTTTCGATAATTGCGGGAAAACCCGATTGTAGGGCGAGGCGAGAGGACGAATCCATATTAAGAATTATCCTGTAGCCTCGCCCCAGAGCCGAAATGGGACGAATATATTCTGTTCGGGTGAATGATGGTTGACTGTGGGCGAGGCTATAGAAGTATTTAGAACATTTAGTGGTGGGAATACCAAAGCGGCATGAAAATGATGAGGAAATTCAAAACCAAAAATCGTTTTAAGGCAATTTTATCGGGTAGAATTGCAATAGGTGCAAAATAAAATAAAGGATTTCAGGGATCACTTTGGAACAAGCAAGTAAAACATCTCCTAAATCAATAGAAGAATTTCTCCGTTTTCGGTTTAAAGGTTTGCTGGATTCAATCGGACAGTTCTTGCTGAAAGTTGGCATTCATCCGAATACAGTTACGATTATCGGATTAATTGGCAATACAATTGGCGCAGCATTTTTGGCAATAGGGAACTTTCCAATTGGCGGGGTGGTTATATTAATCTGTGGGCCGATTGACGCTTTAGATGGAACGCTTGCCCGTCTGAAAGGAAATTCAGGAAAGTTTGGCGCTTTCGTTGATTCCGTTACCGACCGTTATTCGGAATTAAGTATTCTGGGCGGTTTACTTATTCATTTCCTATTGATACACGATGTTTTAACCTGTATCCTTATTTATTTAGCCGCTGCCGGGTCTGTTATGGTTTCGTATGTAAAAGCCCGCGCTGAAGCGTTGGAGTTTTCTGCCAAAGTGGGCATATTAACCAGAGTGGAACGGTATCTTGTTCTTGCTCCTTTATTGGTTTTTAGCCAACCTGTTCCCGCCATGTGGATTCTTGCCATTTTCGCCAATTTCACCGCGCTGCAGCGCATCTGGTTTGTTCGGAAACAGGCGTACAGTCAAATAAATTCTCAAAAATAGAATTCTGAAAGGGTTGGTCAACCTACTATGCTGCAAGGTTTTTATATCGGTCCGTTGTTTGTTCATTTTTATGGCGTTATCATCATGTTTGGTGCTTTGCTGGGAGCCTGGCTGGCGGCACGCTTGGCTGTTCAATATGGCCAAAACCCAGATTTAATCTGGGATGTCTTTCCCTGGATATTGGTAGCCGGGGTGATTGGCGCCCGAATTTGGCATGTTCTAACCCCGTCAGCTTCCATGCAGAGTCGCGGGGCAGGTGCAAATTACTACTTCACAAACCCCATCGAAATATTGAACTTTAGGGCTGGCGGTCTGGGCATACCCGGCGCGGTGATTGGCGGTTTGTTGGCCTTATATTTTTATTGCAGGAAAAACAAAGTGAGCCTCGCTGCCATGTCCGATATGATTGCTCCCGGACTGGCGCTGGGGCAGGCAATTGGCCGCTGGGGCAATTTTGTAAATCAAGAATTGTACGGGCAACCCAGTACACTTCCCTGGGCAATCAATATTGAACCAGCTTTTCGTTTGCCAGCCTTTCAGAATGTGGCCACCTACCATCCGTTATTTCTGTACGAATCCATTTGGAATTTGCTGAATATGGGATTGTTGCTCTGGATGGGCAAGAAACTCTCCAACCTGCTGCGGCCAGGTGATATTTTCCTAACTTATCTGGTGGTTTATCCACTGGGGCGGTTCCTGCTGGAATTCCTGCGGCTCGATCCCTCTCCGGTGGGCGGATTGAATATTAACCAGACTTTGATGGCGGTTACGGCAATTTCTGCTGGACTAGCTCTGATTATTCGCCTGCGTATCCGTCCACTGGATGAACAATTGGAGACAGAAGAATCTCTTGAACTAAGTCAAGAGATCCCTGAGAACCGCTAATTTTTAGATGCTTTCTGGAATACTGGATTTCAAATGATCTTTGCTGAAAACCTTAGCAAGCAGTTTGATGATCTTCTGGCAGTTGACCATATCAATTTTGATGTGGATGCGGGGAAGGTTCTGGTATTGCTTGGCCCGAATGGGGCTGGAAAAACCACCACCGTTCGGATGTTGACATCCGTGTTACGGCCAACCTCAGGTCAGGCCAAAGTAGCCGGGTTTGATGTTGTCAGCCAGGCAGACCGGGTTCGGGCGTCCGTAGGTGTGTTGACAGAGCATCACGGTCTATATGGGCGCATGAATGCGAGTGAGTACCTCAAATTTTACGGCAACCTGTATGGATTGTCGAATAAGCAAATTGAAATCCGCAGTATGGAATTACTGGAGAAATTCGGACTGGGCGATGTATCAAAAAAGCGTTTAGGCGAGTATTCAAAAGGGATGCGCCAAAAACTGGCTCTGGTGCGCGCCATGTTGCACGACCCCCCTGTACTTCTATTGGATGAACCGACATCCGCAATGGATCCAGAGAGCGCCAAAACTGTACGTGATACCATCCATGGACTGCGCAATTCACAGCGGACGATTTTGTTATGCACGCATAATCTGCCGGAAGCCGAATCTCTTGCCGACCAGATTGCTATTATTCGGCGTGGGAAGATCATTTATCAGGGCGAACCTGCCAGTTTGAAACATGAACTGCTGGGGATGCCAGTTTATGAAGCAGTGATTACGGGAAATTTCAATGGGTATTCACCTGTGCTTCCGGATGGAGTAAAAATCATTTCTCATACTGAAATAATAATGCAATTTGAAGTAGATGACCCAATCAAATCGAACCCTATTCTTCTGCGTGATATGGTACAGGCCGGGCTGGATGTATTTTCCTTCCGTGAACTTCCCCGCAGCCTTGAACAGGCGTACTTGGAAGC
>JBAWYZ010000218.1:0-4490 GCA_037143255.1 Leptolinea sp.
CCTCAATATAATCCGTTTTTCCGGCAGCCATGATTTACTGGTCACCTGGATGGCTGGCCATATGCCGGAGATTGTTAGCGGGGCGGAACTTCAACTCAACTTTACCGGCAGCCTGGGCGGTTTGATGGCGTTGGCAGAAAACCAGGCAAATATCGCTGGCTGTCATCTCTGGGATGCTGAGAGCAATACTTATAATCTGCCGTATATTGCCAAACTTTTTCCCGGCCAGCCAATGACCATCGTTCGTCTGGCCACCCGCCGCATTGGTTTGATTACGGCTCCGGGCAATCCGAAAAACATTCATCAGATTGAAGATTTGGTGAACCCCAGTGTTCGTTTTGTAAATCGGCAAACCGGTTCAGGCACCCGGGTTTGGCTGGATACTATTATCCATCAAAAGCAGATTGATTCGAGCCGCATCGTCGGATTTAAGGACGAAAAAATGACCCATTCGGATGTTGCCCGCACGATTGCCGAAGGCAATGCCGATGTGGGGATCGGGCTGGAATTAGCCGCTGCAGCTTTCAATCTGACATTTCTTTCGCTGGCAGAAGAGCCGTATGATTTGGTCACTTACGCCAGCCGAGCCCATCAGGAACCTTTGCTGACCTTATTCAACTGGATTCGTTCCGACGACATTAAACAACTTTCTTCTATGCTGCCAGGTTATGATTTTCAGCACTCTGGCGAACAAATCAATTTAATGGAATAAAAAATTAGAGGTTGGCTTTTTGACCAACCTCTAAATATGTCTAAAGTTTCAAAAGCGCGATTTATTTCGCTTTATAGCTCGGGATAAAGAGGGAAATTCCCAATTCCGCCTTTTTGAAATCAGCAATTTTCTTCTGGGTGGCTTCAGAAATCAGCCAATCAATAAAAGTTTTGGCCAGTTTTTCGTTTATTTTTGGACTTTTGGCCGGGTCAACCGCAATGACACCATAGGGGTTGAGCAACAATTTGTCGCCTTCCACCATTATCTTAAGCGCCAGTCCTTTTTGGACTTGAGTCATATAGGTGGCACGATCAGCCAGCGTGTAGGCTTTCTTTTCGTTCGCCATGGTTAAAACCGCTCCCATGCCCTGACCGGCGCTCACGTACCAATCGCCTTTCGGTTCGATTTTCGCGGCAGCCCAAATAGCTTTTTCTTTGGAGTGTGTGCCGGAATCATCACCACGGGAGATAAACACCGCCTTGGAATCAGAAATCGCCTTGAATGCATCCGTCCCCACTTTCAAACCGGTGATCTTGGCCGGATCTTCAGCCGAGCCAACAATAATGAAGTCATTGTACATTACATCTTCCCGCCGGACTCCGTCTTTGTCTTCCATAAATTTCTTCTCGGCAGCCGGAGAATGCACCAATAGAACATCTGCATTGCCTTCTTTTCCCATCTGAATCGCCTGTCCAGAACCTACCGCGATTACTTTCACTTTGATATTAAATTCTTTTTCAAATTCCGGCAGTAGGTATTCCAACAAACCAGAATCTTGAGTACTGGTAGTAGTGGCGAGAATCATCTCGCCTGGCGCAGCTTTGGGCGCCTCGGTAGGTGCAGCTGCAGGAGCTTCAGTAGAAGCAGCTTTGGGCGCCTCGGTGGGTACAGGCGGATTGGCAACGGCTGCAGGGGCGCAAGCCGTCAGCAACATAGTTGCCAACACAAACAATACAATAACAAAATTGATTCGCGATTTCATATCAAATTCCCTTTCTTGGATTAATAAACCATTTCACCGCTTACGAATGCCTGTGTCCGCGGATCACCAGGTCTCTCAAAAAAATCAGAGGTGGATGCAAGTTCAATCAGCCTGCCGCTAAGCAAAAGTCCAACCCGATTGGCCAATCGTTTTGCCTGAAAAATATTGTGGGTAACTAGAACGATAGTTGTCTGCTTCTCGATATTTACCTCCCGAACTACTTCTTCAATCAAACTGATATTGTAGGGGTCCAGATTCGCCGTCGGTTCGTCCAGCAGAAGTACGCGCGGTTCAACAACCAATGCCCTTGCCAGAGCGACTCGCTGTGCTTCTCCTCCCGAAAGGGTGCGAACCTGGGAACGGGCCAACTTTTCCATCCCCATCCGCTGGATGGTTTTATGTACCAGACCGTGATTGTTTTTTAATCCTCGGATGCGCAGACCATAGGAAATATTATTCTCAACACTATCTTGCAGCAGGGCGGGATGTTGAAATACGGTGGTAACCTGCCGGCGCATATCTAAGGGAAAAGGCGGGATGGCTTTAACAGAGTCGTAATATATTTCCCCCTGGTCGGTTGTCTCCAAAAAATTCAGCAACCTAAGCATCGTGGATTTACCCACTCCGCTGGGGCCGACAATTGCTAAAATTTCGCCCGCATGGATGTCCAAGCGGTCAATATTTAAAATCTCCCGATTGTTGTAGGACTTTTTAATACCATTAAGTTTATAGACCGGTTCCACCACTTATTTCCCCTTACCTTGCAACCGGGTGATACCGGAATTGATCAAGAAAGACAACATCAACAGCACCATTCCCAACCCAATCGCCAGATTGTAATTACCGCGGCGAGTTTCCAGCATGATGGCGGTTGTGAGGACACGCGTGGAGCCCTCAATATTGCCGCCAACCATCATGACCGCCCCCACTTCAGAAATGATGCTTCCGAGCCCGCCGACCAACGCGACAATTACCCCCAGCCGGGCTTCACGCAACACCGCCAAGGTAACCTGAAAAGGGGTAGCTCCGAGTGATCGAATTTGCAAGCGTAAATCCAGGCTGACTTCACTGACCGCTGACATGGTGTACCCTATCACCAACGGGCTGGCGATAACCACTTGCGCAACAATCATCGCCGGGATGGTAAATAGTTCTGGAATCCAGGGCCAATTCAATGGCCCCAAGATTCCGTTACGCGAAAGGATTAAATAGACGGCCAATCCCACCACCACCGGCGGAAGGCCCATACCCGTATAGATGATTGCCTGCGCCAAACGCCGGCCGCGGAAATGGACCAATCCAAGGATAGAGCCAAGCGGAATACCGATCAAAGCGCTGATCAGCAGGGCAATACCGCTAACCTGTCCCGAAACCAGGATGATTTCCCACAATGCCGGATCGCCGCTAAAGAAAAGGCGAAACCCTTCGATGATGCCGTTCCAAACTTGGTCCATTGTTTTTCCAGAAGAAGAATGTCAAAAGTATACTGTATAGTTGTAATATTACAAGTGCTTATTTTTTGAAGAACCAACCAACTGTATAGCTCTTCCAAAAGTAGTACAATTGTTTTTTAGAGGAAATCAATGGCAAATCCATCATCAAAAATAAGCCCCTAGTCAAGCTCAGGCTTGGATTGGAATGATACAGGGAATGGCCCTTGGCAGCATAATTGATGAATCATTGGAGGTGGAAATGAATTGGAATGAGCATTTGAATGGTGATTCGCTTTCCTGGCTTGCCAACTCTCCCATCCCTGAAATTCGCTACCTGACCGGGCGCGACTTGCTTGATTTGCCTGATACACATCCGCAACAACAATCCACCAGCATCGAAGCACATTCCAGCGGGATGATCGCCGAAGTTCTTTCCAAAATAGAGGGTGATGGCTACTGGCAGAAACCTGGACCTGGATATGGCCCGAAGTACAAATCCACCGTCTGGTCGCTAACTCTGTTGGCACAGCTGGGCGCGCGCGTGGACGGCGATCCTCGGGTGGAGCAGGCTTGCCGCTACATTCTCGATCACGCGGTAAGTAAACATGGTCAGTTTTCCTACAACGCGCAGCCATCCGGGACGATTGATTGCCTGCAGGGCAACCTGACCTGGGCGCTGCTTTCTATGGGTTGCAGCGACCCGCGCCTTGACCTGGCGCTGGATTGGATGAGCCGCACCGTCACGGGCGAGGGGATAGCTCCTTTGACCGATAAAAAGGCGGAAAGGCGCTATTCAACGTATAAGTGCGGTCCTGGTTTTGCGTGCGGAGCCAACTATAAGCTTCCCTGCGCCTGGGGTGCTGCCAAGGTATTAATGGCATTTTCTGAAACTTCCGCAGAGAAACGAAATCCCTTAATGTTGGAAGCTATTCGCCAGGGCGTGGAATTTTTCTTCAGCGTGGATCCGGTCACAGCCACTTACCCTATTGGAACCGCAAGCAATCCCAGCAGTGATTGGTGGAAGTTCGGCTTCCCGGTATTTTACATCACCGATCTTCTACAGGTGGCAGATGCGCTTACCGCGCTGGGATACAGCCATGACCCACGCCTGCTATCCACTTTGGATTTGATACTTAATAAACAGGATGACCAGGGGCGCTGGAAATTGGAATACCGCTACGGTCCCAAGACCTGGGGCGATTTTGGTAAAGGCGGAGAACCGAATGAATGGGTCACCTTACGAGCGCTGCGAGTTTTGAAGAGGGCTTTTTCATAGAAATCAAGAATTGCTCAGACAGAGAATAATGAACCACAAATACACCTAATCATTAAAAAGGATAAAAATACAATGATCCCTTTCCAG
>JBAWYZ010000219.1:0-4439 GCA_037143255.1 Leptolinea sp.
AGGATGTGATCCATGACATCTCTTTTGAAGTGAAACCCAATCAGACGGTTGCAATTTTAGGCCAAACCGGTTCGGGAAAATCGTCCATTATCAACCTTATCCCCCGGTTTTATGATGTAACCCAAGGCAAAGTACTAATTGATCGTCATGATGTGCGTGACTTGAAGCTTAACACTCTGCGGGAGAAAATTGGAATCGTCCTTCAGGAAACGACTTTGTTTTCTGGCACCATCCGCGAGAATATTGCCTACGGAAAACCGGATGCATCTATCGAGAACGTTATCGCTGCTGCTCGATCTGCTCGGGCGGATGATTTTATTCGGGAATTTCCAGAAGGGTATGAAACAATTATTGGCGAGCGCGGGACGGGTCTTTCAGGCGGACAGAAACAGCGTTTGGCGATAGCCCGTGCATTACTGGTAAATCCCCGAATTTTGATTATGGACGACAGTACTTCATCAGTAGATGCTCAAACGGAATACGAAATTCAGCAAGCGTTGGAAAAGTTGCGAATAGGCAGAACAACCTTTGTGATTGCCCAGAGAATTAGTACGATCCGCACCGCAGATATGATTCTTTTATTAGATGATGGCGAATTGATTGGCAAGGGGACGCATGCGGAATTATTGGATTGTTGTGAACTATATGCTGAAATTTTGGAAACCCAATTTGGTGAGCATCCCGACCAGGCGCAGGCTGTAGAAATGGGGGCACTCTAATGCACGGCGGACCCATGCGGCGAATGATGGAAACATCATCAGAAGAAAAAGCAAAAAATGCAAATCAGGTAGTAGGAAAACTGATTAAGCTTATTTTGCCGCATAAGTGGCGGGCGATTGCCTCGCTTGTTTTAGTTATTGTGACTGCGGCATCCCAGGGGGCTTCGCCATTTTTAATCGGGATGGCAGTGGATAAATTTATTTCGACGGGTGATTCTGCGGGGTTGGGCGGCATTTTCCTGGCGATGGTGATCGTGTTCTTTCTCGGGATGATTGCAACCCGTTTCCAGATCTATTTGATCAATCAGGTAGGCCAATCCATTCTGGCTGATTTGCGACAGCGGGTTTTTATCAAAGTGGAAAGCCTTTCTTTACAGTATCTGGAGGGCAAACAGGCTGGTGAGATCATGAGCCGTCTGGTAAATGATATTGATGCTCTGAATAACTTTTTCAGTCAGGGCCTGGCGCAGATGCTCGGACAGTTCTTTACCCTCATCGGGATTGCCATTGCCATGCTGATTTTGAACTGGCAATTGGGTTTAGCTGTGCTAATTATGATTCCAGTCTTGCTCCTGGTTACAAATTTATTTTCACGTCTGGCTCGCAATGCTTTTCGTAAAACAAGAACGACCATCGGCGACATTTCCGCTGACCTCGAAGAAGAAATCTCAGGTGTGAAAGTGGCACAGGCATTTAACCGGACAGATGTAAATGTCCGCAAGTTTGCAAAACGGAATGCCGCCAATCGGGATGCAAACATCAGCGCGACTGCAGTCACCAGCGGTTTTGCTCCGGCAATGGATGTATTATCTACGGTGGACATGGCGTTGGTAGCTGGAATGGGCGGTGCGATGGTAATTGCCGGCACTGCCAGTGTTGGCGTCGTTGTGGCGTTTCTTCAGTATGTTCAAAACTTCTTCCGGCCAATTCAACAGGTCGCGCAATTGTGGACTATGGCGCAATCCGCTTTTGCAGCGGCTGAGCGGGTCTTTGAGCTGTTAGAAGTAGCCCCATCAGTTAGCGATACCCTTAATGCTAAAACAATGCTTCCGATACAAGGGAAGATTGAATTTGAAGAGGTGAGTTTTCAGTATGAGGAAGATCAACCGGTTTTGGAGAAAGTTAGCTTTACCGCCAACCCTGGGCAAATGATTGCCATCGTCGGGCCGACTGGCGCAGGGAAGACCACCATGGTCAGCCTGCTTGCCCGGTTTTACGATGTGACTAACGGTGCGGTGAAGATTGACGGAGTGGACGTGCGGGATGTTACCCAGAAAAGTCTGCGCTCACAAATGGGAATTGTGACACAGGAACCTTTCCTGTTTTCCGGTACGATTATGGAGAATATTCGCTATGGTCGGTTGGATGCCAGCGACGAAGACGTGAGTGCTGCAGCCGTGGCAGCCAATGCGGATGATTTTATTCGCCGACTGCCAAAAGGGTACGAGAACGAAGTGGGCGAACGCGGAAAATTGATTAGCCAGGGACAGCGCCAGTTGATTTCCATTGCCCGGGCTATACTGGCAAATCCACGCATCCTGATTCTGGATGAGGCAACTGCCAGCATTGATACGCGGACTGAAGTGTTGATTCAAAGCGCCTTGCAAAAATTACTGAAAGGTCGCACCAGCTTTGTGATTGCCCACCGCTTATCTACCGTGCGCAGCGCGGATCAGGTTCTGGTCATTTCCGATGGTTTGATCAGCGAAAGCGGGACACATTCTGAACTGATTGCTAAAAACGGCATTTATGCAGATTTGTACCAGCGTCAGTTTTATCAACCGCAAACAACGGCTGAATAATCTGCAATTTTTATGAACCAATTAATCAATGCCATTCAACAAAATAACCCTGGTCCCATCATATTAATGGGGTCGGGTGAGACATCTGCCAGCAGCGGCACAATTTTCGAAAAAGTAGCCAGTATTTACCCGGCGCCTGTTAAGATCAGCATTTTGGAAACACCGGCCGGATTTGAATTGAATTCTTCCAGAGTGGCTGGCCGGGTGGCTGATTATTTACAAGTCCGTCTGCAAAATTATAAACCGGAGATTTCCGTAATTCCGGCCCGACGTAAAGGAACGGTAGACAGCCCGGATTCTGAAGAAATCCTGGAATCGTTATATCAAACAGACATTATTTTCATGGGACCGGGCAGCCCGACCTACACGGCAAGGCAATTGAGCGGTACGTTGGCGTATGAAATCATTCAAGCCAAGCACCGCACCGGAACTGCGCTGGTATTAGCAAGCGCAGCTACAATTGCTTTTGGCTGCCAGACGATGCCGGTTTACGAGATTTTCAAGGCTGGGATGGATTTACACTGGCAGCCCGGCCTGGATTTCTTTCGGGATTACGGATTAAGTTTGATCATTATTCCGCATTGGAACAACGCAGAAGGCGGAACAGAACTGGACACCAGCCGCTGCTTTATGGGGAAAGACCGTTTTGAGGAATTAGTTGGCATTCTGCAGTGTGAAGGCACAATTGTCGGTATAGATGAGCACACCTCTCTTTGGGTAGATCTGGCAAACAGCCAGGCTCAGGTATTTGGAAAAGGTACAGTGCATATCATCAGAGATGGCGATGAGCGCTGCTTCACAAGCGGGGAGCTAGTTCCATTGCAGTTATTGGGAAATTATGTTTATCCCAGCGATTCTTTTGTGGGTATTCGACCGGAAGTTTGGGGTAAGTTAAATGACTTTCATCAGTTGCAGCAGATTGATCGAAATGCAGCGCCCCCTGCGGAAATCATGGATTTGATACAGCAGCGGGAAGCTGCCCGCGAAAGCAAAGATTTTGCGCTGTCTGACCGTCTAAGGAAACAGGTTAGACAACAAGGCTGGCGGATTATGGATACTTCCGCCGGAACCTTGGTAGAAAAAATACATTAGAAAAGACCTTCCTCAATTGAAGAAGGTCTTTTTGTGTTGGTTTAAAAAACTAAATCCAACCCTTATCTTTGCAAAAATTTGTTACCATTGGGATGACGGTATATTCGCCCTGGTAAGATTTTACGGCCAGATAAATTGCATAAATTCCAAGTACGCCTGCGATACAACCAGGCACAACAAGGAAGGACAGGGTTGCCATAACAACAATCAATATGCCAATGGCCAGCCCTTGTACTGCTGCATACTTAATATATGGGCGGGATTTTTTATCTTCCATGAGAAGAACAATGACAGGAACGATTGGGGTAAAGAGATAAGAAAGCAATCCCCAAAGTTTATCGTCACTGGTTACTTCGCCGCCTGGTGAATAGGTTTGATTTGCCATCTGATAGCCTCCTGGCTAAAGAAAAATTAGGTTGGCTTTATTTTACATCTTTTTTGCTTTAATGCAACCGTAATATGCAATCTGTTTATAAATGGGTTGGGATGAATATGTTAAAATCGTAAGAATGAACCAAAGAATTGTTTTTATGGGCTCCCCTGAATTTGCCCGGGTGGTGCTTTCCAGATTATCTGAAAATTACCCGGTAATTGGGGTGGTTACACAGCCGGATAGACCTGCCGGGCGTGGCAAGCTATTAACACCACCACCGGTGAAAGCGCTGGCGGAAACGCTGGGGTGTGAAATCATCCAACCCAAAAAGTTGCGCGAACCGGAAAATTTTGAAATTCTGAAAAAATGGAACCCGGATGTGATCATCGTGGCTGCATATGGGCAGATTTTACGGCAGAATGTTTTAGATCTTCCCAGAATGGGTTGTATTAA
>JBAWYZ010000220.1:0-4434 GCA_037143255.1 Leptolinea sp.
GGTTTATCACCTTCAAGACAATCTCGCCCGGTTTGGCTGGCTCCTTATCAACTTTCAGAATTACCGTACGGCCAACCATTTGCGAGGCCAGAGATTGTTCGTTTGTTGTTTTTGGATCATCTGTGGCAACAACTTTTCCGGCCCGCATTACGGTTATTCGATCAGCTATCGAAAGAACTTCTTTTAATTTGTGCGTAATAAAGATGACCGAAATACCCTGGTCAACCAGTTTTCGGATGATAATGAACAAATCATCCACTTCCTGCGGGGTTAATACTGCGGTTGGTTCATCTAAAATCAATATTTTGGCCTTGCGATATAAAGCCTTGATGATCTCTACTCTTTGTTGAATTCCAACTGGAAGATCATGCACCAGCGCAGTGGGGTCGATATCCAGCCCGTACTGCCTGGAGAGCGCTATAAGATCTGCGGTTACTTTTTCGACATCCAGCATGCCGTTGTGGACTGTTTCTGCACCAAGCATAATATTTTCGGCAACCGTAAAAACAGGAACGAGCATGAAGTGTTGATGTACCATGCCGATGCTGCAAGCAATTGCGTCTTTCGGGGAATGAAAGGTTACCTGGTTCCCGTTTACTTTTATTGCACCTTCATCCGGGGTGATTAATCCATACAGAATATTCATCAAGGTTGACTTACCGGCGCCATTTTCTCCAAGAATGGCGTGAATCTCACCTTTTTGCAAAATAAAGTCTACGTGATCATTTGCAAGAACACCAGGAAACTTTTTCGTAATTCCATAGGCTTCAAGAACAGTATCCATTAAGTACTCCTATTTGTTTCTTGCAGGTTATTTTTCGTAAGCAATGCCATCAGCAGCTGGGGCAACAGTGCGGCCGATTAAACCGGCCAGAATCAACATGGTTAGAATATATGGGATAAGCCCAACGATGTAGGACTGCTGCAGGAACGCCCATTGCGGAGGAATCAACTCTCTAAAGAATTGCAGGTTGATTTGCAGGGCCTGTGCAGCGCCAAAGACCAGGGCTGCCGCCCAGGCTCCGAAGGGTGTCCAGTTGCCAAAGATCATAGCGGCCAGCGAGATGAAACCGCGCCCGTTGGTCATTAATGGTTCAAATGAGGGAACGGATTCAAGCGTGAAGTATGCACCGGCTAAGCCAGCCAAACATCCTCCGATTATTACATTGATATAACGCATGAATGCAACATTAATTCCAACAGTATCCGCTGCACGGGGATGCTCTCCTACGGCACGGGTACGCAAACCCCAGCGGGTGCGGAACAAAACGAAATTTGCCACAATTACTAATATAATGGTCAGCCAGGCGATTGGCTGCTGCTCAAAGATCTTCCCTAAAACAGGTATTTGGGATAGTCCTGGAATGGCGATAATCGGCAAAGTTCCTGGAGCATGCGGAACATTTCCGCCAAACACGCTGTTTTTGTCAAAGAACAACTGACGGTTCAAGAAACCCGTTATCCCGACAGCAAGAATATTGATAACTGTCCCGCCGATAATTTGATCCACTTTGAAGGTAACGGATAGCCAGGCATGCAGAAGCCCCAATAATCCACCGGTTAGAATCGCAACAAAAACACCTATCAACAGACTGGTCATTGGGGCAACATGCAGAATGGAATTCAGGTAGATTGCAGCAAACCAGCCGAAAAAAGCCGAAGCAAGCATCATGCCTTCAATTCCAATATTAACAACGCCCGCGCGTTCACAGAATACTCCGCAAAGTGCGCCCAGGGTTAATGGGGTAGCTACTGAGATAGTAGTGGCAATCAATGAGGCTAGAATAATCATTGGCGGGGTGGTTTCTTTTCCAATGAGAATAACAACGGAATACAGGATGGCAATAATGATGGCAATAAAACCAAATCGTTTACGATCCATAGTTAGCTCCTATTTTCCCCATCCACGAGTATAGACAACGCGGTCTTGCCGGGCGCGGATACGGTAAATGTACCGGACAATAGCATCAGCCGCCACAAAAAGCAGAATAAGCGCTTGAATAATCGAGATAACATCTACCGGAATTTGCGTAAGGAATTGCATCCGGGTAGCGCCGTTGCGCATAGCCGCAAACAATAGGGAAGCTACCACCACGCCAATTGGATGATTCTTGCCAAGAAGCGCAATAGCTATCGCATCCAAACCGTAGCCGACCGCGAATCCGAGCTCATGGCGGTGATTTAACGCGGTTACTTCAACCGCCCCGGCTAATCCCGCCAGGGCGCCTGATAACCCCATACTGATTACGATTGTTCTGGCTACATTGATGCCGGCATATTTGGCAGCATCCGGGTTAAGACCTGTTGTGCGGATTTCAAAACCCAGGCGGGTTTTCCAAAGCAGCCACCAGACGAGGAAAGCCATTATTAAGGCTAATATGAATCCCCAGTGGAAACGATATTCGGAAAAAATCGGCATAATTTGCGCCGAATCGACAATCATCGGGGTACGAGCGATAACATTAGTGGGACTGGGGTCCTTCATTGGGCCATTCAATAGAAAACTGGTAATGTTAAGCGCGATGTAATTCATCATGATTGTGTTAATCACTTCATGGGCGCCGGTTTTTGCTTTCAAATACCCTGGTATTGCGCCCCAAATGGTCCCCGCCAGAACTCCGCATCCAACCGTGATAAATACGTGGATGACGGATGGAATTTCAACATGGATGAGGGTAGGAAGCGCATAACCTGCCCAGGCGGCGGCAACTGCCCCAAAGGCTAATTGTCCCTCTGCTCCAATATTGAAAAGGCCACCTTTGAAACCAACGGCTACTGCCAAACCGGCAAAAATATAGGGTGTAGCCCAGACAGTCGTTTCACTTATTGCCTTGAGGGACCCGAAGGAGCCTTCAACGAGACCTTGATAAGCTGCAATTGGATCTCCTCCGACACTCCAAATAACAATTGCGCCAATGATTAGCGCAGTGATTACTGCCAGCACCGGAACCAGATATAGATTAACTAAATTGTTATTCGAGTCTATCGATCGGGGATTGGGCTCGACAGGTTTATTGCTTTCATTTTCCATAAAAGCGGTTCTCCTTAATATCCGGTTCTTCTTATCATCACAATGGATAGTTGATTTTATCTAAAAATGCAAAAAAAATGATACTGAATTTTATCTTAAAAAAAAGAGAAAGGGAACTCCCTTTCTCTTTTTTATAGATTAATAAATCAAACTAGCTGGGTTTGCTGGGGGGAACATTGGTTTTGATGGATCCGTCTTTCAAGCCTTTGTCAATTTCGGCCAGTTTGGCTTTAATTTCAGCAGAAACGGCAGTATCCAGATCGTGGAAAGGAGCCAGGGCAACGGGGCCAACAAAATTACCACCCTTTAGGGTGCCATCTTTTGCAGCTTTGATGTTGTCGAAGACACCGGGGACGATCATCTTCATGGCGCTGGAAAGCAGAACTTTCTGCGCTTCTGGAACAGTCAGGTACTGGTCAGTGTCAACACCAATGGCATAGATCATTTTGTCAGATGTACTCTTGCCAGCAACACCGATCAGGCCGCCATTTCCGGTTTTTCCACCAGCGGCGAAAATAACATCAACACCTTTGTCCATCATGGAAGTAGCTGTTGTTTTGCCCCATTCCGGGTCAGTGAAGGTTTTGTCCATACCGACATCGTTGTGGTAAACAATATTGATTTCAGCATCAGGCTTGACGGCTTTGATGCCAGCACGATAGCCTTCACCGAACTTCCATACGGGAGGAACTACATCGGTTGCAAAGACGCCACCAATTTTGTTGGACTTGGTCATTAATCCGGCCAGGGCGCCGGCCAAATAACCGGATTTATCTTCGTCGAAGATAACACCGCTCAAGTTGGCAACTGCTTCACCCTGGAACTGATCAACACCGATGAATTTGGTATCAGTGTATTTCTTAGCAGCAGCGATGGTAGCTTCACCCAAAGCAAAACCAACCGTTACGACTACATCGTATTTCTCGTCAGCAAAGGTAGCAATGTTCTTGCCGTAATCTTTGGGGTCAGTAGTTTCGATGTATTTGATTTTTGCGCTAAGGTCTTTCTCTGCCTGCTTCAGACCTTCATAGGCAGACTGGTTAAAGGATTTGTCATCGACTTTTCCGACATCGGTGACAAGTCCAACGCAAAAAACATCTTTACTACTGCAATCTGTGGCTGCAGGTGCGGCAGGCGCTGCGGGCGCTGCGGGCGCTGCGGGCGCTGCTGCAGGTGCGCAGCCTGCAAAAACCATGGAAAGCACAACAACGAAACTTAGTAAAGCAAACACTTTTGTTTTCATATTTCTCCTCTTGAACATAGATTTGGATAACTTGATTGTATATCAAATTGCTGATTAATGCTACTGCGAGTATCGCAAATAAATATCTATTTTCGAATAATTTCCTCCTTGAAATTGAACTTACCGAAAAACTTACTAATTATTCTATGTACTACTATAC
>JBAWYZ010000221.1:0-4427 GCA_037143255.1 Leptolinea sp.
GTACCGGGTTAATTGTCAACTACCAGGTTATCGTTGCCTGATAAAAATATAATCTAATAAAAATAACACAAGGAGTGTTTTGAAATGGCTGATATTGAAAAATTAGTTGATGGACTGAGCAAGCTTTCCGTACTCGAAGCTGCCGAGCTCGTCAAAGCCCTGGAAGAAAAATGGGGCGTGTCCGCAGCGGCTCCCGTTGCTGTTGCTGCTTATGCCTCCGGCCCCGCCGCTGCTGCTGAAGCTGTTGAAGAACAAACTGAATTTGATGTCGTCCTCAAGGACGCTGGTCCCAAGAAAATCGAAGTCATCAAAGTTATTCGCCAGCTCACCTCCCTGGGCCTGGTGGAAGCCAAGACAATGGCTGAAACTGCAGGATCCAAGGTTCTCAGTGGTGTTGGAAAAGAAGCCGCTGCCGATGCCAAGGGTAAACTTGAAACAGCCGGTGCCGTAATCGTAGTTGCCTGATCAATAACTTATTAACAAAAAAAGAGGACGTTTTAAAACGTCCTCTTTTTTTCTTTAAATCAGGCTGTCACCGGATTTAATTCAGCGTTACTGCCATCCGATATTTTACGGATGACCATAACAACTTTTCCCATAATCCGCAGATGACGGAGGTTATCAATATAGATTGGTGACAGGGTTGGGTTTGCCGGTTGGAGCCGCACCCTTTCCTTTTCTTTATAAAAATATTTTAGGGTGGTTTCATTGGTATCATCCAGCCATACAGCTACCATTTCTCCGTTCTTGGCTTCCTGGGCATGTTTCATGATAACAATATCCCCATCATTGATCATCGCATCAATCATTGAATCACCCTGAACTTCCAGGGCAAACAAGTCTTTAACATTTTCTTTCTTTGGTAGCAGGCTGCGTGCGATTTCAATCGTTGTTTCAGCGTCAAAATAATCCACATCAGAGGATGGAACCGGTATTGGTTGACTGGCGAAAATACGCCCCCTCATGGGAAGTTTATACACTTCTGACGCCGCCGGTGTGAGAAGGCGTATGCTCCGCGAAACATGTTGATCACGGTCTATATACCCCAATTCAGCCAGTTGCTTCAGATAGTAATCTACCAGCGAAGTTGAATCAACCCCAATGTTTTTTCCAATCTGGCGGATTGAGGGAGAATAACCAAATTTCTCCTGGAAAACGGAAAGGTAATCCAGTATTTTTTGATGTCTTTCACCTAAGCCAGCTCTCTTCCTGACCATAGACAACTCCTCAAATAAGATACTAAATCATTTGTTCTATCAATAATATAACAGAACATTAGTTCTGAGTCAAGGGGTATTTTGCAATCTGTCACCAATATCTTGACATATCAATTGATTATGCTATACTCCAGTATAGTATAAGTTGTGATACTGGATCCGGCCAGATTAAGATTTTTCGCAATCACATCTTGAGTACAATATTTTCTGGAACATACTGAATCCACCCATACATTGTCTGGGGCTTTTGCTCCAGCCGAGGGGTGTAACTCAGAAGGATAGGTGCAAAAATGAAATTAGATAATCTGGATACCAGGCAAAATCTGCTCAACCGCCTGCGCCGCATCGAAGGCCAGGTACGGGGAGTACAAAACATGCTCGATGCTGACCGGGATTGCCGCGAAATCCTGCAACAACTCACCGCCATCCGTTCAGCAGTAAATGGCGCCACCCAGATTTTTTTGGAGGAATACGTTTCAGATTGTTTGCTCAAACCCAACGATCAAACAGACAACCAGCAAAACCGGGAAATGATCCGGGAAGTGATCGGCCTGCTTGGCAAATCAAAGTAACCCCTAATCAAACAGGAGGAATACATGGCTTCAGCAAATGTTCAATGGATAGGAGGAAAGAAGTTTATAGGAACTGACTCGACTAATCATTCCGTTGTACTCTCTACGAAAGAGGAGGGGGTGGGTATGAAACCTTCCGAACTCCTTCTTGTAGCTTTAGGCTCCTGCACCGCGGTTGACGTCGTGGAAATCCTTACAAAAAAACGCACCCCACCTGTTAGCCTGAATATCAACGTTAGTGCCGAACAGGACCAGGATCCACCATGGACATTCCGAAATATCCATGTAAAATATATTCTGACAGGGAATAAATTAACCGAGAAAGACGTCGAAAAAGCTATCGAGCTTTCAGAACAAAAATACTGCTCGGTTGCTTCCACGCTACGCGGTGTTGCGAAGATCACCACTGAATTTGAAATATTACCAGAAGAATAGACTCTGCTTTTCCGGCTTCCAGACTTATTTTCAAATTTTATCTTCAGATTAAAGAATAAGGTATAATACGCCGATAAGCGCTGCGTGTCGGCGTATTCTTTTAATAAGGAGATTCCCTTGGCTCACGAAGGTGTTATAGCCCGTTACCGCTCCTGGATGGATCTGCCGGAATACAGTATCCCTGTTACCCTTCTTGAAGGAAATACCCCGCTTATTCCTATGCCGCGCCTGGCGCAGGAACTGGGCGGTGGTTTTGAACTATTCGTTAAGTTTGAAGGAATGAACCCGACCGGGTCATTTAAAGACCGGGGTATGACAGCAGCCATAAGCGAAGCGTTAGGCCGCGGCGCAAAAACCGTGATTTGCGCTTCAACAGGGAATACAGCTGCCTCTGCGGCCGCTTATGCCAGCCGGGCAGGCTTGCGTTGCATCGTTATCATCCCGCAAGGTAAAGTGGCTGCCGGGAAACTTGCCGGCGCCATTGCATACGGCGCAGAAGTTATTCAGATCGATGGATCATTTGACGATGCGTTAAGCCTGGTTGTCGAGATCAGCAATAGTTCCCCCATCGCCCTTGTCAATTCGCTCAATCCTTATCGTCTGGAAGGCCAAAAGACCGCATCATTCGAAATCTGCGAAACACTGGGCGAAGCGCCGGATTGGTTATGCCTCCCCGTGGGAAATGCCGGAAATATCACATCCTATTGGATGGGTTTCAAACAACACAACGACAGGCTGCATACCGGCCTTCCGCAAATACTCGGCGTTCAGGCAGCTGGTTCAGCCCCATTGGTATTGGGGCATGCAGTAGACCACCCGGAAACAGTTGCGACAGCGATTCGGATTGGGCGACCAGCCCGCGGTGAGGAGGCGCTGGAAGCAGCAGAAGAATCAAAGGGGCGCATCATTGCAATCACAGATGATGAGATATTGGCCATGCAAAAACAGCTCGCATCACACGGCGTCTGGGTAGAACCTGCATCCGCAGCCGGGATCGGTGGTCTGGCTCACGAACTGGAAGCCGGCAAAATCAATTTGAGAGGGAAACGGGTTGTAGCAGTCTGCACCGGCCACGGATTGAAAGATCCCGACATCATTGTTCGGAACATGGCCGCACCCAGGCTCCTGCCAAACAATCTATCGGCTATAAAGGAAGCAATCCTGGGGGAATAAAATTCATGAAAAATTCGATCAGCCTGAGGGTTCCCGCAACATCAGCCAATTTGGGTCCGGGTTTTGACTGCCTGGGCCTTGCTTTGGATCTATGGAATGAAACCACTATTACCCTGACGGGTAAAGAAATCAAGGTAATAATCACCGGAGAGGGGGCTGGTACGATACCTGATGGATGCGAAAACCTGATCGTTCGAGCCATGCTGCACTATTACCTGGCTCTTGGTAAAAATGTACCCGAAGGTATCCTCATTGAATGCACCAATCGTATCCCCCTCGGTTCCGGAATGGGTTCAAGCGCTTCAGCCGTCCTGGCCGGATTAATTGGAGCAAATGCACTCGCCGACTCCCGGCTAAACACCCATGAGTTATTGAAGCTCGCCATCGAAATGGAAGGCCACCCGGATAACGTGGCTGCATCCTTATATGGCGGTCTGACAATCTCAGTGAACTGTGAAAATGGTGATACCCTGGTCCGCCGACTGGTCCCATCGCCACGGCTGCATGCAGCTCTGGCAGTACCTATCTTACACCTTCCGACCAAAGCGGCAAGAGCTGCCCTCCCAAAAAATGTCCCATTTTGCGACGCGATTTTTAACATCGGGCGTACCGCCCTGGTCGTAGAAGCATTGCGTTCCGGTGACCTGGAAATGCTGGAAGAGGCAGTAAAGGACCGTTTGCACCAACCATACCGGCTTAAATTAATCCCGGGCGCTGAAGCCGCTCTCAGAGCAGCGCGCCAATCAGGCGCATGTGCGGCAGCTATTTCCGGTGCCGGCCCTGGAATTATCGCGCTATGTGATGGTCACACAAATAATATCGCAGATTCCATGGTTGAAGCTTTTTTGAAGGCTGGGGTTCAAGCGCGCCCTTTTTCCCTTGAGTTATCCGAAACCGGGGTGCAAGTCGTGCCTGCGAAATAGCTTCGGGTCAGCTTGACTTTATCCCTTTATTGGTGTAAAATTGAATTTCACATTGCGGGGTAGAGCAGAGGCAGCTCGTCGGGCTCATAACCCGGAGGTCAGTGGTT
>JBAWYZ010000222.1:0-4424 GCA_037143255.1 Leptolinea sp.
GGCAGCAATTCATCCAACCGGTCGCGCGACCGCAAACGTCGCCCGCGCTAATATTTTGCGGTAACATAAAGGGCAAAATCCGGGTTGCCGTGAGTCAAAATATTTATCGGTTGGCATATTGAAACACGAGGGAATGTTTTTATATCAAATCTGGGCGCCTACCGCTCAGACAAATGGGTTTACAATAACAACCCCATTCACCTTACGCCCAGCCTGTAAATCTTCTGAATATAGCAGTTCACAACCCCCACGCTCTGCTCCGGCAATGATGAGCGAATCGTAAAATGAATACCTCGTCTCTTCTAAGATATCTAAAGCATTGCTGAATAAGTCCAAATCCGGAAAAATCTTACAAAGTGGATTTAATACTTTTTGTAAATATATTTTCGCATCCTCAGGTTTTAAAGGAACATTGAATTTTCGCGTTGACACGTTCAAAAACTCCTGTATCACTTGCCAACTGATCATACCATTGCCACTTTGAAGGGCATCGGCAATTAATGCCAATGAGCGTACCCGCTTGTCTGGTTGTCGGTCATCAAAACAGTAGACAAAAATATTAGTGTCGATAAAATATTTATCGCTCATTCAGTTCATCCCTTGTAAAAGTTTTGTCGGGTCTGGCATAACTTAAACGGTCCATCAAGGCTGTGAGATTTGAAATTGTCAGGGGCCCCTCTGCATAGTGTTCCAACCAACGACGAAATTCGGCATTGAGCGATGTCTTCTGGGCCTCTGCCCGGCGACGCGCTTTCTCAATCAAATCTTTTTCCGCACTTAACGTGATATTCTGAACCATCATGATCCTCCTTTCAAACATGTTTGCACTGTCTATAGTGTACACTTTATATAGTGCGAAAACAACCCAATATGAAACGAAAGTTGTCATGTGAGATGGTTTTGAATTATCAGAACCAGATTGTTTTATTCAAGGTATAATCCCCTAAAGGTTTCTTTACCTTTGAAAACATTTCCTGAATATAATCCATAATTTGTTTCTGATTTTACCTGCAGCTAATTACTTAATAAGGATATGAACATAATGACACGTAATGCCGTTTTCAGTCAGCAGGGGCCGGGTGCGATTGGCCCATATTCCCATGCAGTATGGGCAGGGGATCTCCTATATCTATCCGGTCAAACCCCAATTGACCCTGCCACAAACCAATTAGTGGAAGGGGGTATCACGGAACAAACCCAACGGGCATTCGACAACCTGGAAGTGGTTCTGAATGCAGCCGGACTTGGGATGGATAATGTGATTAAATGTAATGTTTACCTGACCAGCATGAAGAACTTTCCGGCTATGAATGCTGCATATCAGCAGCGTTTTCAAACCCCATTTCCAGCCCGTACAACCGTGGGCGTTGCAGAATTACCATTGGGAGCGCTGGTCGAGATAGAAATGGTGGCTCGAAAAGATTCAAGCCAGCCTTAATATTTAAATGAAACAGGGTGACATTCTTTTTTTGGAGAAGGCTTAGATAGCAAAATTCGAAACGAGATGGAATAACCTGGCATTACGCCTTGAAGAAATCGTGGAGAAGGCGAGCCTGGAATTGGTCTGTCAATGAAATGCCGGGTTACTGGATCAATGCTGCCTTATATAACCATCAGCTTTCAGATCTGGCTGATGATTACAAAAACCATTGGGCGGCGGTGGGTCTCTTCATATAGGAAGTTCCGGGCCGCCTGTTCAATATTTTTTTGCAAATCTCCGTTGGTAGAAATTTTTACAGTTTCAGCCACGCGTTGACGCACCTGGTTAAAAATATCCTCAGATTCGTTTTCAAGGATAAAACCTTTGCTGACCACCCCGGGTAGTGTGAGTAGTCTCCCGTCCTCTTTGTTTAATACGACCGATATCAGCACCATGCCACCACGGGATAATAATTCTCTCTGACGGACGACATCCGAATCCACATCACCAACACTGCTTCCGTCTACAAACATATACGAAGCTGGAACACGCTCTGCCAGGCGCATAGCGCCATCAACAAATTCGATTACCTGTCCGTTTTCTATCACGGCGATATTTTCCGCCGGAATTCCAACCTGCTCGGCAAGGCGGGCGTGTTGTTTGAGATGCCGCAATTCCCCATGAATAGGGATGACATACTTTGGGCGTACCAGGTTGAGGAGCAGTTTGATTTCTTCCTGGTTAGCATGACCGGAAACGTGGACTGGAGCAATCGCTTCATATAATACATTGGCTCCATTTTGGAACAGTCTGTTGATGGTGCGGTGGATATTTTCTTCATTCCCCGGAATAGGACGCGAAGACAGGATAACCGTATCTCCCTGTTTTATTTCAAACTGTCGGTATGCCCCAACCGAGAGGCGCCCAAGAATTGAGGTTGGTTCACCCTGTGCCCCCGTACACATTACGACTACTTCTGCATCTGGTGCATTGCGGGCCTGTTCAATGTTAATAACTTGAGAATCTCCAATATTCAGGTAACCAAGTTTGCGGGCGATTTTAACATTATCTACCATGCTTGGGCCTACAAAAGCAAGCTTACGACCATGGCGTTCCGCGACATCTGCCACCTGTTGAATCCGGGAGATGAGTGATGCAAAACTGGCAATGATGATCCGGCCTTTTGCCTCGCGGAAAACATGGTCCAGCGCTTCACCAACCACCATTTCGGATGGCGTCCAACCGGATGATTCTGAATTTGTAGAATCTGCAAGAAGGGCCAGTACTCCGCGCCTTGAAAATTCAGCCAGTTTTGCGTAATCTGTTGGCCAGCCGTCGACGGGAGTATGGTCAAATTTATAATCGCCGGAATGTACGATGAGGCCTGCCGGGGTTTGAATGCCAATGCCAACACAATCCGGAATGGAGTGGCAAACGTGAAAGAACTCAACCCGGAAGGGGCCAATCTGGACTACCTCACCAGCCTGGACTGTGACCAGTTCCACCTTTGAAAGCAGCCCGTGCCGGGTAAGCTTTACCTCCAGCAATCCCCTGGTCAGTGGGGTGGCATAGATTGGAACCTGAATATCTTCCAGAAAATGCTGTATGGAGCCAATATGGTCTTCATGTCCGTGGGTGATGACGATTCCACGAATTTTCTGGCGTCTCTCCCGCAGGAATTGAATATCAGGTATCAAGTAATCAACCCCGAGCATATCGTTTTCCGGGAACATAAGGCCTGCATCTACCACAAGATATTCTTCTCCGTACTGGTAGACCATCATATTTTTCCCGATCTCGCCCAGGCCGCCCAGGGGAATGATCCGTAATGGATGATTTTTTTTCATATTATTTTTGAATTTTCCCTAAACTTATTAAATAAACGGTTTTAAAACAAATAGTTTTATAAACCGGTGATTGAAAATTTCTTTCTTTGCCCGAAATATTTTTATGCGTAATCTTCTGATCATTTATTATTAAACCACAAAGACTGGCTTGTTGATAGCTTTTTTGTGGATTGGTTGAAGACTTTGGTATTTATTTCGTTCAATCGCGGTCGGTAGCCCTTGACTAATTATTTATTTGGAGGATAATTGGTTCAAATTATATACGTAACGGCTATGATCGAGGAAAGTAAACTGGTGGAACCAGACAGGGATGCAGGAGATAGACTGAGACTTCTGCAAGGATGATACCAGTTGAAGTTCCCTCTTGAGCCGCCCGGGTGAATCCTCAATGAGGTTGTAGTCTGGGACGCATGCATAGCGTTATCTTGCGTAACTGGTCATTTGATTGTGTTGGATGGCTTGTAAGAGTGGGTATGCTTTATCATAGAATGGAAAGCTACCAATAAGGGTGGTACCGCGGAATATTTCCCGTCCCTTTCGTGAGGGGCGGGTTTTTTATGAAATAATTGAATTATTAAACGTCTGGTGAATTATGGGCTGATCGAAATAACCAGGCAGCTGGTAAAAAGAGGTGACAATGACTGAGGTAACTACTTTAATAAGTGAATTGGATGCGATCCGGCAGCGTGCCCTGGAAGCCTTGAAGGAAGTGAAAGATGAATCCGGCCTGCAGGCGTGGAAAACGATGCATCTTGGCCGCAATTCTCCGGTTATGCAAATTTTTACCCGTCTTGGAGAAGTTCCGAAGGAAGAAAGACCGGTTATCGGGCAGCGGTCCAACCAGGTAAAACAAGATCTTGAAGCAGAGTTGGCATTTGCCAATGAAAACATCCGTAAAGCCGCGCTCGAACTTAATTTGGCAAATGAAAGGCTTGATGTGACCCTTCCGGGAAGACTCCCTGCTGTTGGCCGACTACATCCTGCAACTCAAACCCTGCGGCGTATTTACGATATTTTTGCGGAGATGGGTTTCCAGGTTTATCGTTCGCGTGATGTCGAAACGGATGAATATAATTTTGAGCTATTGAACATTCCGGCGTACCATCCGGCTCGTGATATGTGGGATACATTTCATATGACCACTCCCGGGGTAGTAC
>JBAWYZ010000223.1:0-4424 GCA_037143255.1 Leptolinea sp.
TTCTGGGGCTTTTCCGGCAGTCATCCAGTCTGCATGTCAGCCTGGTATTGGGACGCTATTCTGCCCAGTATGCAGGGTTACTGGCAGCATTGTTAGTGACCGGGGTAATAGCCCTGACATCTTCAAAATGGATGCCCGAGCTTAATGCCAGGAACTTTGAAAAAGATATGGTTGACCGACAACAAAATGATCCAAATATTGCAAGGTTCATTTCTGATACCGTTTTCATCGGCATACCAATCATTGGATTCATTTTGATGTGGGTACTGCTTTCCAATGAAATGAATTACCTGTGGCGATTTCAATACCCAATATTACCTGTCATCTTGATGAGCTGGCCGCTGCTCCTATCGGGTTTTTGGCGGACGCTGAATCTGCCCGAACCATCAAATTGGTCTTCTGATTTGCGTAGTTTTGCGACCCTGGCCGTATTTGTATTAGGTGGGGCTTTGCTCTGGTCACAAATTGATCGTTGGAAAATTACCTATCAAACCGACGGACGCGTCGAAGTGGCGCAATTTTTATCCCAATATCAAGCCAGAGGCTACACCATTGCTACCACTGAAGCAGGCTTGCTTCCGCTGTATTCCGGCTGGCAGGCCGTGGATACCTGGGGTTTGAACGATCAATGGATTGCCCATAATGGCGGGGTTACTTTAGACTATTTGGCTCAAATGAAACCCGAGATCATCATGTTTCATGCGGATTATTCTCCACTAATTCCAAGGCCGGAAGCCAGGGATGAGTGGAGTTTCATGACTCAAACAATGGATAGCTATGCCCGAGAGCATGATTACACCTTGGCGGCAGTATACGGTTCCAGTCCTGTGGACACACATTATTATTATGTACGGGCGGATTTCCCGGAAAGTCAGGAAATTATCACGTTTATACAAAGCCTGGATGGTGGGAAGTACCAGTTTGGACCGCATACCATTGATTACAACAAACTGACATGGAAGACGGATAGCAATGCAAAGTAACCCGCGCGTTGTCGCCCTGGTACAGGCGCGCATGAGTTCCAGTCGCCTGCCAGGCAAAGTGCTGAAATACATTAATGGCAAACCTATGCTTGCATGGGTGGTGGAACGTACCCGGTTGGCTAAAAAGATAGATTTTGTGGCTGTAGCCACAACAACAGATAAGGCGGATGATGCGATTGAAGCCTGGTGCAAGGAATCTAACACAGGCTGCTACCGCGGCAGTATGTTTGATGTTCTCGACCGTTTCTACCAGGCTGCAAAATTGTATGCCGCTGAAGTGGTAGTTCGGGTTACGGCGGATTGCCCGGTGATTGATCCGCAGGTGATTGACGAAACGATCGATGCGTTTTATGCAAATCAGGCTGATTTTGCGGCTAACCGGCTCCCGCCCCCATGGGGAAGAACCTACCCGATTGGGCTTGATACCGAGGTGTGCAGTTTTGCGGCCCTGGAAAGAGCCTGGAAGGAAGCAAAAGAGGCCCACGAACGGGAACATGTCATGCCATATCTTTATGACGTTTCAGGTCGCTTCAAAGTGCATCTATTGAACACTTCGCCGGAATATGGCGCTTTACGCTGGACGGTGGATACTCTCGCAGACCTGGAGTTTATGCAAGCGCTGTTTGACTTGCTGCCCGATGCAGTTTCATTTACCTGGTTGGATGTGCTGGAAGTGACCCGCTTGCATCCGGAACTGGCGGCCATCAACGCGGATGTGCAGCATAAGGTGTTCAACGAAGTGGATGCAAGGATGAAAAAAAGGGGTTGATATCCCGGTTAGTCAGGCATAATCACCAACCCAATTAAATTTACTAAGGTATATTGATGATTTCCATCTTCACAGCTCCCAAACCTTTCACCAACCCGCATATTGCCATCATTCAACACAATGCCATTCGCTCATGGCAGGCAATTGGCGCTGAAGTCATTTTGGTCGGAGACGATGAAGGAGTGGCTGAGGCAGCCCAAAAATTGGGAGTTCAACACGCACCGGATGTTGTGCGCAATCAATCCGGCACTCCACGCATCGACTCGATCTTCGACCTGGGCCGCAAGTCATCCACCGGCGAAATTCTCGCCTGTATCAACACGGATGTCATACTGTTGCCGGATTTTAATATGGCGGTCGAGCGGGTGCAGCAAACTCAGAAGGAATTCCTGATTATTGGCCAACGCTGGGACCTGGATTTGCGCATAGAACTGGATTTTTCCGATGGTTGGGAGAATCGGTTGCAGCAGCAAATGAAAACCCAGGGCAGGCGCCATCCGCGCGGCGGGAGCGATTATTTCATTTTTCCAAAGACCGTCTTCAATTTTATTCCCCCATTTGCTATCGGTCGGGCTGGATGGGATAACTGGATGATCTACGAAGCCCGCCAGCAAGGCTGGAAGGTGGTGGATGGCAGCACAGATGTGAATATCATCCATCAGGATCATGATTACAGCCATCTGCCTGGTGGAAAACCGCATTACCGCCTGCCGGAATCTTTTGAAAACATTAAAGTAGCCGGCGGGAAGCGCAGTATCTTTACGCTGGATGATTGCGATCTGGCTTTGAAGGATGGACAACTGGATTACTTTCCAATTAATTGGAAGAAATTCTGGCGCGAGGTAGAGATCATCCCCCTGGTACGCTGGCATTCGCAACCTCTGGCCAACCTCTTTTATGCAATTTTCCACCCGGTGATGGCTTATCGCGATTGGCGTGGGCGCGGGAAATCAAGCCAGGCCGGATAAGCATCATCCAACGTGGTATAAATCAAAACGAAAGTGAAATCGAATGCGCGTAGGACAAAACCCGGCTAAATACGTAAAAACCGTTGTCCGCCCAGAAAGAATTACCGTGGCGGTCTTGAACTTTATCCCCTTCCAGAGCGGTTTTTACGCTGAGGCGCTGGATGTTTTGAAAGTCTGTCTGGATAGCGCTCGTCGTGAACCTGGCTTGCAGTTTGACCTGCTGGTCTTTGATAATGGCTCCTGCGAGGAAGTCAAAAATTATCTGGTGAATGAGCAGTATGAAAGCCGCATTCAATATTTAATCCTGTCCGAAAGCAACCTTGGCAAGGGCGGTGCCTGGAATATCATGCTTTCCGGTGCGCCGGGCGAGATCATTGCCTATGCTGACAGCGACTGCCTGTTCTACCCCGGTTGGTTGGCTGAATCCGTCAAGTTGCTGGAAACTTTCCCGAAGGTGGGCATGGTCACCGCGCGGCCCTTTCGCACCAACCCGGATTTATACACGAGCACGGCAACCTGGGGGACTGGTGAAACGGATGTTTCCGTTGAACGCGGGCAATTCATCCCCTGGGAGACCTTTCTGGAATTTGACCGTTCTATAGGCCAGACGGATGATGAAATCCGTAAACATTACGACAGTAGTGATGATGTACTTCTAACCTATCAAGGGAAACAAGCAATGGCCGGGGCATCCCACTGGCAATTCACCGCCCGAAAAGATGTACTGGCGCAGTTCCTGCCGTTTGAAATGGACCGGCCAATGGGGCAGGTTAAGCAACTAGACCAACGGGTCAATGAAGCCGGATACCTGCGCCTGATGCCAGTCAAACCTTTTGTCATGAATATGTCCAATACTTTGCGCAACGTCCCGGGGATCGATCCACAGGGCAACGCGGCAAGAGTTGAACCGGCCACTAACCGCCGAATGCGCGATCTTCCGCCGGTACGCAAAATCTTATTATCCATTTATGATGCTATTTTTCGCTGGTATTATGACCGCCCGGTGTCGAAATAAGGAGACCCATCCGCATGCCGGATAAGAAACGTGTATTTATCAGTGCCGATCATGGACTGGCAATCGTATATTTTTTGCAAAGCAATGTCGTCCCGACACTTTTAAAAGCCGGGGCAGAAGTTGTCATTCTTACAGATGACGGTCTGAAAGAACAAATCGAGAGCCGCTTTGGTCGTCCGGGAGTGTTTGTGGAAGGACTACGTATGAAGCAGGCTCGACAGTATTCTGAAACAGTCGATCCATCTGCTCAGTGGTGGCTGAACTTTTTACGCAGGGTGGGAGCATCCAACCGAATCAATGTGGAGGCTTTGACCAGTCATGTGCGCCAGGTGGACGTTGAAGCATCATCTCGCCGCCGAAAGATTATGCCAGCCATGAAAGCGGCTATTGCATTGATGCGCCGCTTTAAATTTGCCAGGCAGAGGGTGTATCGCCAGCAATTAAAGTACAGCCCTGACTTGTACACAGATTTGTTTGACAAATATGAGCCTGATCTGGTTATTGCCAGTACGCCGGGTTGGCGGCTGGACCGTTACCTGCTTAGGCAAGCTGCCCGGCGCGGGGTGAAAACCGCGGCAGTAGTAGTTGGCTGGGATAATCCCAGCAGTTACAGCCTGCCCGGCGCACCGGTGGATTGGATCACCTGCTGGTCGGAGATTCAAAAGCAGGAGCTTGTGGAAGGTGATGAC
>JBAWYZ010000224.1:0-4365 GCA_037143255.1 Leptolinea sp.
ATCTTAGCGTCTCCCGGTATACCGTCTTGATGGCTTCAAGTGCTGCGGGGGGTTGGTTTTGCTCTTTTTCACTGTGGGTTAGTAAGCTGTTCAGCATCGAAATGAATTCAGGGGTGATGAACGCCGCGTTGGCTTCCATCGCCTTACGGCGGTCTTCTGGTTTCTCCAGCGACACCAGCATTTCGATAAACTGAATTTCAGGAGGGGGCGGGCTGGCTTTTTGAATGACCCCGGCGATTATTTGTAGTTTTTCAAAACGCGCCATATCATTCAACTGCCGGGCAGATTGCAATTCCTGTTTCAGAAAATCAATGAATGTTTCCGTCATACTCCCCAGAGCGTCTTCAGTTGCCTTTTCAATGTCAGTTTCTGCCAAAAGCTTATCTAATAAGTCGCGTGCCTGGGCAATATCTTCTTGCACGGCCTGATCGATTTCTTTAGTCAGTTCTACCAGGTGATCGCGTAGAGCTTCAAGCCGCTTCTTTTCTGTTTCATCTGACGCTTCAGCTTTTTCGGTTAGCTGTTGAAAAAATGTGTAATCCAAACCACTTCTGGCCATAGTGGCCAGAGTTTCCATCTGGGTTATATTCGGCGCAGCAACAATCAATTCGAGCAGTTTTTCACGGGTAAGTCCTTTTTCACCGGCATCTTGCAGGGCTTTGACGGCGATTTCAGTATCCGTCGCCCGTTGTTTCAGTTTTTGCCCAAACTCAGTCCCTTCCAGCGCAGCTTTTTGCACTCCAGCCAGCGCCCGGGCAGAACGCTGGTCTCCCTGGCCGAGAGAAGCCTCAATTATCCGACTTAAGAGACTGAAAAATTCAGAGTCCACCAATATTTCTTCATTCTTTAATACATCCGCAATTGATTCGGGGGATGTGCTTAGAAGGCGTTGGATAAAGCTGATGCGTTTCTGTTGACTATCCAGCATTTCTTTGGTAATGCCATCTCCCTCTAGAATTTTCTCCATCATAGATTGGAAGGTAAGCATATTTTGAGGTCTGAAGATGTAGGCTTTGCGTTTCTCTAATGGCAGAGCATTGACAACCTGATTGATAAGGGGGCCAATTAACCGTTCCTGCTCATTAACAGGTAGTCCAAGATCGGGCGGAAAGAAAGTGAGCAGCAGTTCTTTGTCGGGATCGTGGTAGACAAGTTGAGAAGGTGAAGTTCCTTGATACTTGCAACTAGGGCACTGGACAATATTATAGGAGCCGGAGAGCAGGATTTGTTTGGCCTGCGAATCGGTATTTAAATCAAAAAGCTGCCTCATTTCAACCAGAACAGGTTGACGGCAGCGCGGGCACATTGTTTGGGTTTTCGCCATAACGGTCTCTCTTTATTGACAGGATAGTTGCGATTATACCCGTTTATTGGGTTAATTATTCGACCGGGGAAGGGAAAAACAAATTCGGGCGCCCTGGTTGGGAGCCGGGTCTACCCAGATTCTGCCACCGTGAGCTTCAATAATCGCGCGGGTTAAGTACAAGCCAAGGCCTGCGCCTTTGGTCGCTCGCGCCATTTCTGGGGAGCGGTAAAAGCGATCAAACACATGCGGGATGTCATCCTGGGCGATACCCGGGCCTTCATCGCTGACGCAAATGATGACACTGTCTGGCCGCACTTGTCCGCTTATGCGGATTTCACCTTTAGGTGAATATTTAATAGCATTGGAGATCAGGTTGGAAATCACCTGTAGGATACGGGTATCATCCGCCAGGATTACCGGGAAATCGGGGGGGAAATCAGCCACCAGCGTGTGTTTATCCGTCTGGGTTTGGAAGCGCTTTACCAGGCGGGCGGCCATATCGGAAAGGAGAATATCGGATTGTTTCAGTGAGACACCCCCAGCCTGTAAGCGGGATGCATCCAGCATATCTTCGATCAGGCCAGTCAGCCGATCAGCTTCCTCTTCAATGACCTGAAGGCTGTCATTGACGATTTGCCGATCCCAGTGGGCATCATCCCGGCGTAAAGTAGAAACATATCCCTTAATTAATGCTACCGGTGTTTTTAATTCATGGCTGATGATGGAGATAAACGTGCTCTTTAACTCATCCGCTTCCCGGAAACGGGTGATATCCCGAATGGTGGCGATGGAATTTAGCAACGTGCCTTCTTCGGAGAGCAAAGGCGCATAGGTGATACCGACCGGTAAAGGCCGTTGATTGCCGTGTCGTTTCAGATCACCTTCAACATATAAAAGTGCGTGCGGGGTAAGCGGCCAACCACCAGCTTCAGCCTGTTCAAGAGTTAGACCATGCGGATTACCAGACCATTGGATGATTTGACCATGCTCCATACCCACTATTCCGGCCGGTGGAAGCCCGAATAGCCGGCTGAAGGAGGCGTTGCAGATATGGATCTTGCGGTCAGGGTTGAGGATGAGAATCCCATCCCCGGCGCTGTTCAGCAGGGCATCCGTTCGCTGTTTTTCACGCGTTACCTGGTTGTACAACTGGGCATTTTGCACCGCCACAGCCGCCTGGTTCGCAAAACTACGTAACAAAACCCGGTCATTTTTCGAAAACAGATCCGGGTAGCTACGAAAAATATATATGACGCCGACCACTTTTTGACGGGCAATCAAAGGCAAACCTACTCCGGTAAGAAAACCCATGCTGGCCGCATAAGTAAGGTGGGTGAGCAGCCGGTTGATTTCCGGAATTTCGGCTTCTTCTGATTCAACTGAAGAAGGAATATCTGCCATCAATGGGGTGACAGCGCGGATGAATGCCGCCGGAATAGCATGGCTGGCTTGCACTTTCCAACCGGAGGATTCGGACCGCAGGGCAATCAAACCACCCTGACCGGCTAGCATCTCAATGCTGATCCCGAGAATGCGTTCAAGTAGTTTCTTGATATCCAATTCACCGGCCAGGGCGGCGGCTATTTCCAATAAATAATCTCTTTGACGGACGCGAAAATCAGGAAGCATTGGCTAATTATAGTAGGGTTCGGTAAAAATATACGCGATGATGAAAACTAGATTAGCGTAGGGATATCATCGGTTGACTGAAAGTCCGAACCCTGCTATATTCCAAGCCCGATGCAAAAGGCAACTATGAATTCGTTTTCTCTGTTTGGCCAGCGCATAACTAAGGCTCTTCGTTGGCTTGCACCCGGTTTAGGCGTGAAAAGATGGTTGGGGGTCATTCTACTGGGGACGACAATGATCGGCGTTGGATTTGCGGTTTTGGTGCTGGATTTTTACCGGACAGCGCCAGAAACCTGGTGGCTGCCTGCGCTATCCTATCTGTCTCTGCGGTTTCTCGATAGACCGGTGCGGGCTTTGATATTCGGCAGTTTGGGAATTGCCTTGATACTTTTTGGCACCTTCAAGTTTAATCGGGCGTTGTTACGACCGTATCTCACCACTGGTAAACCTATTCTGGATACCATGAGCGCCTTCCGAAAAAAGGAGCGCGGTCCACGCGTGGTTGTCATTGGAGGCGGGAACGGATTAGCGGCTTTATTGCGCGGGTTGAAAAATCACACATCCAATTTGACTGCAGTGGTGACAGTAGCTGATGACGGCGGTTCATCCGGCGAATTGCGGCGCAATATGGGCGTTTTACCACCGGGTGACATTCGCAACTGCTTGACGGCTCTCTCAAATGATGAGGCGATGCTGACCCAGATTTTTCAGTACCGCTTTGGCGAAGGGGCGGGTCTTAACGGACATACGCTGGGTAATCTGCTCATCACCGCCCTAGCAGATATAACGGGCAGTTTTGAAGAAGCGGTGGCTGAATCTGGCCGTGTCTTAGCTGTGCAAGGCAGGGTACTGCCGTCAACACTGCATGATGTTCGGTTGGTAGCTGATAAAACAAATGTGGAAGAAAACATACAAGTTCGGGTAACCGGTGAGAGCGAAATTCCGAAGGCCGAGGGGAAAATCACGCGCGTCTGGTTGGAGCCGAATAATCCGCTGGCGTATCCCCCGGCTATCCAAGCGATTTTGAATGCTGATCTGATCATTGTTGGCCCGGGGAGCCTGTTCACCAGTATTCTGCCCAATCTGTTGGTCCCTGACCTGGCGGAAGCTGTGAAAGCCAGCCGGGCTACGAAATTCTATATATGCAATGTAGCTACTCAAACCGGCGAGACGGATGGGTTTTCGAGCGCCGATCATATTCGAACGATTGAAAAACACCTGAACCAGCACATTTTTGATCTGGTGATTTGCAACCAAAAACAGAATATTAACTTACCAGACGGGGCTGACTGGGTGCGGCTGGATGAAAATCTGACAGAGGATTACTCCACCTATGCCAGTGACCTTGTTGATCCGATTAGTCCATGGCGACATGATTCAGGAAGGCTGGCACAGGTTATAATGGACTTATTCTATGAACGAACCGGTCC
>JBAWYZ010000225.1:0-4363 GCA_037143255.1 Leptolinea sp.
TTGCGAAAGATGTATATGCCTCCCAGCGTAAGATCGTTGAAACTGTCCGTTCATTGGAAGATGCGGGCGAGATCATTATCGCGGGCGCAGGAGGAAATGAAGTCATTGTCTAGAATACTTAACGTTTCAGATATTCCGAATAGCTTAAAGGCCTGGTCTCCGGCAGATCTTAATGTACAAACCAGGCCCGAGCTTTACGAGATTCCAGAGTTTGGTCAGGAACAAGAACTATTATTGGATATGGAAAACCCGGACGAAATTCAGACTGAAACCAGTTCAGATTTTCAAGTGTTTGATTTCCCATCTGTTCAGGATGAAATTAAAAATAATAAGGCGTCTGGAAATAGCATTCAAAATTCGGCCGGAAAATTGGTATCTGAGCATGTTGGATATCGGGAAAAACATAATCTTGGCCAGGGAGAAAATCAGGCTGAAAAGCAGTTAGAGAAGAAACCTGAACAGAATGAAAAACATTCAAGTCAAAAAAAAATCTATAACAGGTTTATCCAGAAAGAACGATTTCAGGATGGTTCTATACCGAACAACATGGTTAGTAATTGGGAGATGTCAAATCTGGCTGATGAAAATGATCTTGAATCCCCAGAAGATGAATTAATGGAACACGGTGAAAAAGGCCATCATATAACCTCCTCTGATGTCGAACATCTGGTTGAATTGAAGCGTGGATACGAGAAAGAAATTACGCTTGCGAAACAGCAGATTGAAACTGCCCGAGCTGAAGCCGAAGAGTTATTAAAAAATGGACGTGAAACCGCCAGCCTTCTGATGGAAGAAGTAAATAATCAAATTGAGCATATCAAGCAAAATGCATACAAACAGGGTATTGAGGCAGCTAAATCGGATGCCGCAAATGTACTCAAATTGCTGGAACAAATTATTACCGATGCGAAAATGTGGCGTGAACAAACTCTAGCCCAGTCTGAATCAACCATCATCGGGATGATCAAATTGATTGGAAAGAAGTTGTTCGGGGGTGGGTTAAATCTGGATGCCAAAGGAGTGGAAGAAATGGTAGGCCGGGCGATCTCTGAGGGAAGCAGGCTCGGAAATTTGCGGGTTTATGTAAACCAGGCGGATGAAGAACTTCTGGTCTCATTATGGCAGGAGACTGAGGTGATGGTGAATGGGCAGAAAATCCAGCTTGTTCCCAGCCAGAAAGTTCTGCCGGGCGGGTGTTTTATTGAAGGTGAATTCGGCACATTAGACAGCCGGATCGAGTCGCAAATTGAATTGATCGAAAAAGAAATCACAAATACGTTGGAAAATTCAGACAGGGAACAGGAAGTTCTAAAATGAATCCGATTTTAGTCCCTGATTTAACCCGTTACAGAAATGCCATCGACAAGCTGGAAGTTTTGCGATCATCAGGCAGGGTTGTCCATGTAATCGGGTTAACTGTGGAAGCGATTGGATTGGACAGTCAGATCGGAGAGGTTTGCGAGATCCGTGCCCAGGGGACAACCCGGATACTAGCTGAAGTGGTCGGTTTTCGCAACCGGAGTACCCTGCTGATGCCCCTCGGTGATATGTCGGGGATCCAACCTGACTGCCAGGTTTACCCACTTGGCACAGTATTTCGGGCGCCGGTAGGGCCGGAACTATTAGGTCGAGTACTGGATGGCCTGGGGCAACCAATCGATAATCAAGGCCCACTTGGTGATTTGGCGACCATGCCGATAAACCGGGAGGCACCGCACCCGTTGGAGCGTCAGCAAATACAAGAACCGCTTGTCACCGGAGTGCGCGCAATCGATGGTTTATTGACCTGCGGAAAAGGGCAAAGGATGGGTATCTTCGCTGGTAGTGGGGTCGGGAAGAGTACGCTGCTTGGTTCAATTGCGCGGAGTTCAAAGTCGGATGTCAGTGTGATTGCGCTTATCGGGGAACGCGGACGTGAGGTTCGGGAATTTGTTGAACGGGACCTCGGACCCGAAGGCCTTAAAAGATCAGTTGTCGTGGTTTCAACCTCCGATAAGCCAGCGTTGTTGCGCTTGAAAGCCGCCACCGTGGCGATGACCATCGCGGAGTACTACAGGGATATGGGTATGGATGTAACCTTTCTGATGGACTCTGTAACCCGTTTTGCAATGGCTCAACGTGAGATTGGATTGGCGATCGGAGAACCACCAGCAAGCCGTGGTTACACCCCTTCCGTATTTGCATTGCTTCCCAAATTGCTGGAAAGGGCAGGCACTGGCAGGTCTGGATCCATAACCGGCTATTTCACTGTTTTGGTTGAAGGCGATGATTTCAACGAACCGATTAGCGATGCAGTTCGAGGAATTTTAGACGGGCATATTATCTTGAGCCGGCAGCTGGCAACGAGGAACCATTATCCGGCGATCGACGTGCTTGGCAGTGTAAGCCGTGTAATGCCTTCAATAACATCCACAGAACACAGGGCGCAGGCAGCCAAGATACGCAAGTTGATGGCCACATATGAGAAAGCCAGGGATTTGATCAACATTGGCGCATATGTTACTGGTTCGGATGCAGATACGGATTCGTCTATCGCAGCGCTTTCGGGTATTAATGCGTTGTTGCAGCAAGGCCCAGTATTTTGTGATTTTGATGAAACTTTGAAATTATTGGGGCAGATATGAGCCCCAGGAGAAATTAAACAATGCCACCAAATTTTTCCATGCAGTCCATTCTCGATTATCACCATTCACGGGTTGAGGTGTTGGAGGTTGAATTGGGAAAATTGATACAGTCGCAAAAAGAAATTACCGCGCTGTTGGAAGAACTCATGGATGACCAGGCGCGATTATTCCAGGAACTGAAAAATTTCCAAACCGGTGACCTGGATCTGCAAAAGATAGCCCAAACCCGGTTGAATATCAAAATTGTTCAGGAAAACATTGAAAAGCAGAAGGCCTTACTAGCCTTATTGGAGGATGCAATAGAGGCCAAGTTGTTGGATCTTGTGGAAGCCCGTCAGGATGAAGCCGTTTTCGATAAATTGAAAGAAAAAGAGATGGATCGGTTTACAGAGAAGCAACTTGCGATCGAAAAAATACTTCAGGATGATATTTATATCAGCAGCGCACATCGGCGAAAGAGTTATGGCGTTGAGGAGGAAGTAATCTAATGCTTGTATCAGCAATGAATTCCCAAATTCAGAAAGCCATCTACCTGATCGTATTAAGGTGGATCGATGATTATTTACAGGAATCCAGCAGCGGATCTCAAACTGGAACTACGCTTATGCGGCGGCCAGCTCTGGTTGCAGAAGGGAATGACAAAGGAAATTTTGAAAGTCTAATCAAGTCCATTTCTGCCCGATATAATGTCGACCCGCGATTGGTAAGCGCAGTTGTTCAGGCTGAATCAAATTTTGACCCTAATGCGGAATCGCCAGCTGGCGCCCAGGGTTTGATGCAATTGATGCCTGCGACCGCGAAGGATCTAGGTGTAAAAAATTCACTGGACCCGGCCCAAAATATTGAGGGTGGGGTGAAGTACCTGAGGAACATGCTGGATCTCTATGATGGGAATGTATCCACAGCCCTGGCTGCATATAATGCCGGGCCTGGGACGGTGTCAAGATATGGCGGAATTCCTCCCTATACCGAAACACAGACGTATGTCAACCGGGTTCTCAGTATATATCAGGCTTAAAGAAAGGAGGTGAAAATTGGTGAATTCAATCTGGTTTGACCCAACAATTGAGGCTGCGCAAAAATCTCTGGGTGGGCTATCGCTGCGAAAAGATTTGATTGCTCAGAATATTGTAAATGTCGATACCCCTGGGTATAAAGCCCAGGATGTAAATTTTGAAACTTCATTGAAAATGGCAATGAACCGCGGATCAAGCCTGGCTCTGAGGACAACGAATGGCAGCCATTTAAACAGCCTTCCTTCGGAGTCTTCAGATGTATTTCAGATCAGTTTAAGGAAAGGAGGTACTGAACGGGCAGACGGAAATAATGTCGATATCGATCGTGAATTAAACGCAATGACCGAAACCGGAATCCGGTATCAAGGTTTAACCACGACCGTAAATATCAAACTAAATCTACTGAAAGCAATAGCTAACGCGAGGTAAATTTATGAATATCTTGAGTGAAATGACAATCGCGGCGATATCGCCGCCTTCGACCAGGTCTGAAGTACAGAAGACCGGGGATGGAGACCGTTCTTTCCAGGGTGAGCTGGATGTGAAAATGAAAGTTACCCAGGAGACCCAAAAACAAAATGCAGAGAAGGAAAAGGGAACTGATGTTTTGGCAGGGGCAGGCGCTGTCACGCCCCAGAGTAAACCGGTGGTAATTCTGTCAGAAATTTTAAAGCTGGCAGCCCAGGCGGCGTCCTCTCAACCGAATATGGCAACAATTAATGC
>JBAWYZ010000226.1:0-4344 GCA_037143255.1 Leptolinea sp.
ATATTTATCAAATTTTAGATCGCGCTCACAATGGAGAGTTTTGTACAGCAAAAGAGTGGGATATCAAGAAAATCAGCGGTACGATCCGCAGGATTTTAAAAGACCATAAGTTGGAAAAAACCTGTGACCCAAACAACCCGGTGAATTTCGATTATGACCTGGCCGACCGGTTTTATCAAGCCGGTTTCCAGGCGGCGTTAGAACTGGGTTACTTCTGTGAAGATACTGAGCGGATAATTAAGGTTTCACAAGAAGAACTCGAAAACGCATTGAAGTTTGCCCCTTCAGAGATATTTTTCGGTGAAGGCAAGGATGGCACGCTGATTAAGTCGCGGACGCCAGGTGATCCATTCACTTGCAAAGTTGCTTGTTCACTTGGGATCACGGTCAGTGAAGATATTGCCATGCAAGTGTTAACTGGAATCGCTGCAGAACCTGAGGTGGATATTTTGGAAGGGATTACTTTGACAACTATCCGCGGTCATCAAGTTTTGACGGGAACTCCCTGGGAAACGTTGATGAACTACGAGTATGCCCGAATGCATCGCGAAGCTCGGCGGAAGGCAGGTCGCCCGGGTATGGCTGGATGGGGTTCGATTTCAGCTACAACTGAATATGGACAGTTCGGAGCGTATGGTACACCAGGTGGTTTTTCACCAGCCACTGACCTTGCATTAATTCTATACCCATCTGAGATGAAAGTCGACTACCGAACTCTCAATAAAGTTGTACATACACTGAATATGGGTGGAATGGTTAAAGCAGATTCTCCCAGTATGATCGGTGGTATGCCTGGACCTGCTGAGGGTGCTACAATTTGCGAAATTGCTTGTTCGATCCTTTCCTATGCGATTTTGCAAAACTCGGCGGGCGGCGGGCAAATGTATGATGTCCGCTACTTAAGCAATGTCAACCGCGAAGGTTTATGGGCATTAAGTGTTGTCAACCAGGCGCTGTCACGCAATACGCACACCCTACCGGTGAACATTGCAAACATCGTCTCCGGTCCGGTAACTGAAAATGTCCTCTATGAAATTGCGGCCGGCCAGGCTACTCTCGCCTGTTCTGGCGCTTCAGCGACTGTTGGGCCGCGCACTGCTGGTGGCAAACTGAATGATTACATTACTCCGCTAGAATGTCGTTTCACCGCAGAAGTGACCCATGCGTCATCAGGGCTTGATCCGAAAAAGGCCAACGATATTGTTAAAGAACTTGTTACTCGATACGAAGGAAAGCTGAAAGACCCAGACATGGGAAAACCCTATCAGCAGGCTTATGATGTAAATACAAGTCAACCCATGCAGGAATGGGAATCCCTGTACCGGCGCATCAAACACGAAGTGATTGAGCTGGGCATCCCGATGGACGAATTCTAAATTCTTTGCATAATATTTATACAATGCAGCCTCCATCGATTTACCGTCTGGGTAAATCGATGGGCGTGAAGGAGTTTTATTGACCCTTTCGGGTACTGACCATCGTCATATTATTCTCCGAATCTATCAGTTATTCGTAGATATTTTCAAAATCTATTTTATAATCAATATTGGTAACTGCTCAGTAAGTTTTTTTGAAAATCAGTGAGAATGAACCTCGAAGCGCTAATATGTAGAAAAAGTGCAATGCGTGTACCAAATTCTATTTTTTGCCAAAGGAACATTGGATTTTTATCCTTTTATCATGTTATTAGTGCTTTGTGGTTATTTATTATGTACCTGAGAAGTAACCAATAAAGCAGGTGCCTGGTTGGACTCATATTTTTAGGAGGATTCTTACATGTCGTTAAATGAAAATCAAAAGAAAGTCTTTATCGAACAGCTTAAGGCTGCCATCGAAGAAGGTTCAGCTGAGGATGGCAGCGCACTGGCCAGGCAAGCTATGGTAGAAGGCGTCACACCGCTGGAGTTCTTTAGTCAAGTTGTTCAACCTATTTTAGTAGAGCTGGGTGATGCTTTTTCCCGTCTCGATGTGTTTCTTCCCGATCTGATGAAAGCCGGTATGGTTGTCAAGGCTATTCAAAAGAACGTCCTTGATGAAGAAACCCGTAAAAGTAACCTGGCAGATACCTCTCGCGGTAAGGTCGTAATCGGTACATGCCAGGGAGATATCCATGATATCGGGAAAAGCATGGTGGCGCTGATGCTTCAGGTGAATGGTTTCAATGTCATCGACCTGGGGGTGAATGTTTCTCCGCAGGCATTTATTGAAACCGCCCAGCACGAAAAAGCGGACATAATCGCCATGTCATCCCTACTAACGACCTCACTACCTTTCATAAAAGATGTCGTCAACCGTTTGTCAGCTTTTAACCTGCGTAGTCAATTCAAAGTGATCGCCGGTGGCGCCGCCATTAATCCTGAATGGGCTTCCACTGTCGGCCTTGACGGCTTCGGTCGTGACGCAGTCGAAGCAGTAGAAATTTGTTCCCAGCTTATGAAACAAAAAGGAGTTTGAGGATGAAACACACCACCCGACTGCTCGATATCCTCGACCGGGCTGAAAACGGCCAGATCGTAGAAGAATCTCAATGGGATATGTTCATTGTCCCGAAAGAAATGGCCGCTTTGCAGGTCGAGTTTGGCATCAATTTCAAAAAGTCAGGCGATACAATCATTCCCAACGACGATGCGCTGGCAGACCGGCTTTTTGAAGCCGGGCTGGCTATGGCTGAACGTATCGGCGTTTTTTGCTCCAGCACCTCACGCCGAATGCAGTTTACCCAAAGCGAAATTCTGGCAGGTTTAAGTGTTGCGCCCACCCAAATTGCTCTGGGTGAAGGTCTTGATTGCCATATTGAACACAAGCGAAAAGTGGAAGACACCGCCCGAATCACCATTAAAGGCGGCGGAGTAGGAACGGTCATCCCCGAACATCTCTATATGGCGGTACATCAGTCTTACGCACAAGAACCACTTATTGACGCGATGATCAACTGCACACTAGAAACCGTGTATGGCCGTGAGATTCGGACGCGCTCGCCATGGGAAGTTCTGGTCAGTTGGTACGAAGGTAGCTTGACCAAAACTGCCTGCCAACGTGCCGGGCGCCCTGGACTCGCGCTAGGCTGTGTTGAAAACGCTGTATCAGATGTTTCCGAGCTTTCCGGCGGAACCACGATGTTCAGTAAGAATGACTGGCATCATATCGCAATGGTGTCAGAATTTAAGACAGATTACGTTCTGCTCAATAAGCTGGCGCATCTGGTCAGCAACGGCAGCCTGATCCACTCGTTTTACAATACCATTTACGGCGGCTCAGTCGGTGGCAAAGAGGGTGTGGCGATTGCGATCGTCGGTGGTTGTATCCTGCTGCAAATGGTATATATGACTAACACTCATTCAGTTTCACCCGCCCACCCCTTCTTCGGTAACGACACAGGACCGGAGCTTCTTTTACCCATCAGCCTGGCCCAACAAGCATTGGCTCGCAATTCCCGCTTGCTCACCGATGTTGTGCTTACCCCGGTAGGTGGCCCCGAAACAAAAACGCTGCTATATGAGACCGCAGCGATGGCAGTATTGGCAACCTGCTCAGGGGCATGTGGAATCATCGGCCCACGTTCGGGCGCTGGGGTGAACCCCGGGCATGTTTCTGGCCTAGAGGCGCGCTTCATGGCTGAAGTTGCCCACGCCTCTGTAGGTATGCCACGTACCGAAGCAGACCGAATTGTGCGCGAACTGGTCAGCCGTTACAAGGATCAGCTCAACCAACGTCCGACTGGCAAGCGCTTTGATGAAGTCTACGACTTGCGTACCCTTAAACCCCTCCCCGCCTGGCAGGCGATGTACGAAGAAGTAAAAGAAGAACTATGCGGCTTAGGCTTGAAACTAGGCTAACAAACCAAAACCAAAAAACCAACTGGCGGCAAATAATTACCGCCAGTTGGTTTATGAAGAATTTCCAATGTTTCATTTCTAACAGTTTTCATTTTTTCTATTCAACGCGATGAACCGGGCGTGGATAGCCAGGATGAAAGTATTCTGACCTCTCCAACTCCATTGTTACATTGCCTTCCGACAAGGTATCCGAAATTGTATCCGCGATCAAGTCGTGCAGCTTCTGCGCATCCATCTGGATGCGAGCATTGACCAGCAGTTTAACTTTCGGACTGCTGAATACTGGTATTTGAGCTACCCAAGTGTCTGGTGTACTAACAGTCGTGAAACTTAATTTTGTCTCAGCGGAACCTTCAGTCTGGATGAGGAACTTGAGATGACCTATAGCCGCGTAGTCTCTCTTCAAATGATCCAGCAGCTCAGAAATAAACCTGATAATACCCTCACGCGCCTCAGCCGGTGGAAGTACGATTAAGAACTCCTCATTCAGCCAGGCCAACTCGGCTTC
>JBAWYZ010000227.1:0-4302 GCA_037143255.1 Leptolinea sp.
GTTCGCTGGCAGATTGGACCAAAATTATGCTTGCTGTGGTCATGCCGCTGCTCGCAGTGGCAGCGCTTATCGAGACCTGGGTAACACCACAGATTGCAGCCTGGTTGATCAAATAATTCGCATGGTAGACATACTCAAGATAAATAATTTTGTCGGGGAGAAGCAATCAGGCGATATTCAAGGGAGCAAATTTTCATAATTTTCGATTGTTTCGCCCGCAAACAAGAATTATACAGGGTGCGGGTAAAGTAGCATAATGTTCGTAGGTTGGAAAAACCGCCTTAAGATTATTCCCAACCCCAAGAAAGCCCAGTCACCAATCCCTGCTAATAAATTCTTATTTTTGCACAGGATAACATTAGACATTTTCCTCATTTGAAATAAGCACCAGCCCGTAGCTTTTTCGACCAAAGATGGTAAGCCAGTTCTCATTGGTAGTGAAGCTTAATAGATTCACATGAGGGAAAAATTCTGACAGGTGCTCATTTATGACTTGCAAATCAGAAACTTCCGAAACGGATTCCTGAACCAATGCCACCAAATGAAATTTATCAAATTCATCCATAAACTCAAGTAGATATTCATACGCATTGTGGCGGTTCCGTACTTTCACCATCGGGGTTGGCAAACCCTCTTCCATCGAAAATACCGACTGAATCCCAAGAATAGCTGCCGCATTTGCCTGAGCTCGGTCAACCAGACCGAGAGGAACAAGCAGTGAAAGCTCAGGCATTATCACAGCAGTATATATGGCGGAGCATAGCTTGCGGATTTTGCGCTCAATTTCAGAGCTGCCCTCTCCGTTGGCAGCCATTTCAGCCGTTTTTTCCACTAGATAACCTGTTCCGATCCCTATGGAAAGGCTATCAATTATCACAATTCTGGGAGCGGTAGGCGATTCTTTTATGAGTCGAAATATCTGATTGGGTAATGTGGAAAGATAGCCGGAGGAAATAATGGCAAACACAGTTTCTGATTTCTGACTGGCCGCTTTAAGGATGACCTGTAATTCCTTATCGGCTGGGGCGCTAAGCCGATAGCCCTCCGCATTGTTTGATTCAATAGATTCAAGCGGAATAATTTGAACCAGATCCTTGCCGAGAAAAGGGGAATGGATAAATTGGGCAGCAGTGTCGGTCAGGATGCAAATTGGGGGCATTTGTTATTCGATCATGAAGATGAATTGGTAGTGGGGCTGACCGCCTTCGTGTACCTCAAATTCATGGTTCGGATAGATCGTCCGAATTTCATCGATAATTTTGTTCACTTCATTTTTGGAGATATTATTCCCGTAAAAAACAGTAATATGCTCACGGTCAGCTGTGCCAGCGCTTTCTAATAGTTTCTTGCAGGCTTCATCCAGCGTGGCAGAAGCATTTACCAATTTGCCATTCAGCAGGGCAATAACTTCACCTGTTTTAACATCGACACCATTGATTTCCACAGTCCGAGTGGCGATTGTAATTTCACCAGTATCTACTTCGTGAATGGCTCCCTTCATTTCGGAAACAACATGATCAAAATCTGCATCACCCACCAGCCGCAGCATGGCAGAAAGTCCCTGTGGAACAGTGGAGGAAGGGATCACTACGACTTTCTTCACTGTAACAGAAGCAGCTGTTTCTGCAGCCAGAATGATGTTTTTATTGTTTGGCAAAATGATGATCTTGTCAGTTTGAAGGTTTTCAAAAGCATGTAAAATTTCTTCGGTAGAGGGATTCATCGTCTGGCCACCTTCCACAATGGCAGCCACACCCAGACTGGCAAAAATACGGGAAATTCCCTTGCCAGGCGATACGGCGACAACAGCAATATGGCCGGGTTCAATTGGAGCCAGATTGATTTTTTGATCACTGGCTTCTTGCTGATTTTCCATTTGGGCAACCAAGTTTTCCATCGCTACCTTGGTAATGGTTCCCAGCTTTAAGGTGTATTCAATGGGTTCGTATTTCTTTTCTGTTGGAACATGGATATGCATGCGATACATGCCGTCGCCTTCACCAACCTGAATAGAAGTGCCGATTTCGCCCAGCCCCTCGTAGAAATTTTCGAGGTTCAGGGGTTCATTTGGCCGAAAATCAATCACCACTTCATAATCTTGTCCGGGTTCAATCGCTTCCATCGCTTCATCCAATTTCATAGATGCGAGCGGCTGCACGGATGTTATTGGAGTCTCCAACGGCAAACCCTTGAGATGCCGAAGCATACCTTCCAGCAGGAAGAACAAACCTTTGCCCCCAGAATCAACTACCCCGGCTTGTTTGAGAATGGGAAGTAATTCCGGCGTATGCTGCACAGATTCATCTGCCGCAGTAACCAGATATTGAAGAATTTCGGTCAGGTCATTTGTTTTTTGCGAGATATTCTTCGCGGCAATGGATACATCTTTGATAACGGTCAGGATGGTACCCTCAACAGGGCGGACTACGCCTTTATAGGCTGTTGCGCGGCTTTCATCCAGCGCAAGCGTTAATACTTCAGCGTTCATGGTATCCAGGTTGTCCAATCCGCGGGCGAATCCACGCCATATTTGAGAGAGGATTACACCAGAGTTTCCCCGAGCGCCCATCAAAGCGCCTTGCGCTACTGCATGAGCCATTTTACCGATGTTCTTTTCGCCTGAGGCGGCAATTTCATTATAGGCAGCCTGCATGGTTAACAACATATTGGTGCCGGTGTCTCCATCTGGAACGGGAAAAACATTCAGCGTATTGATAATTTGCTGATTTGTTTTTACCCAGGTCGAGGCGGCCTCAATGAGCGCTTTCAGCCCCTGACCATCCAGTGTGGTGCAGGGAGTCAAATTTTCTGCTTCTGGCGCTGGTGAAGTGATTGGGTCGTTACTCATAGAACTCCTAAGAAAAACAGATAATGGCAAAATTAATCAGGATTGCTAATCCGCAGTCCGCGGACATGTACATTAACGCGATTTACTGGAATACCCAGGGCTTTTTCAATTTGATAGGCAACGTTGTCGGCTACACTGGTAGAAACTGATGTGATGCGCGTGCCGTATTCAATAATGATATACAAGTCTATCTGGATAGTGTGCCCACCAAAATCAACCTCTACACCCAGGGTCGGGTCTTTAACCAGCACTTGAGCCAGCCCTTCGGCCAGGTTTTTTGCGGCAAGGCCGACCACACCATAAGATTCCAACGCTGATTGGCAGGCGATGGTGGCAATTGCCCGGTGCGAGACATAAATATTTCCAAATTGATTATTGCTTTCGCTCATGGACGATACCCTCTCTAATATGTTAACCTTTTTTCTTGAGCAAAGATACGAAGTGTGGTAAAATGCTGCATTGCTCGTTACATACGTTGCAATTTGCAATCATGTTTGAAAGGAATATTATATGGCACGGTGTGAATGTTGTGGGAAAACGACCACTTTTGGTCACAATCGAAGTCACTCTCAGCATGCTACAAACCGTACCTTTCGCCCCAACCTTCAGAAGATCTCGATCTTCGATAAGGGTCGCAAGGTACAAATGACGGTTTGCGCAAGATGCATTCGGACAATGGTGAAAGTTTCATAATTTTCAAAAGTTAATTGCTGGCAAATGAACAAAGGTCACGGCGAAGTGCCGTGATTTTTGTTTAAACTAATGCCTCTCGCAAGCGCCGTATTCCTTCACCAGCGCCCTTAGGGTGTTTGAATATCGAGGTGGCAGCGACGAAAATCGAAGCCCCGGCCTCAGAAAGTTGTTTTATGTTATCCGCTGAGACTCCTCCGTCAATTTGAATAGCTGCCTGGGGATTGATCGTATCAAGCAATTTCTGCAGCCGTTTGACCCGTCCAAAGGTTTCTGGCAGGAAACTTTGACCGGAAAAACCCGGGTTGACTGACATTAATAAGACAAAATCTACCAGGGATAACACTGCCGAAGCGGCTTCAATGGGTGTGCCAGGGGTTAAAACCAGACCAGTTTTTACTTTTAGGCTACGAACAAATTGCAATGTACGGTGAATATTCGGATTACCTTCCAAATGGACGGAGATGCAATTGGCGCCAGCCCTGGCAAACGGCTCGACAAATCTATCGGCGTTTTCAATCATTAGATGTACATCCAGCGGCAGCCGGGTAATGCGTTTACAAGTTTCAACTATAAACGGCCCCATCGTCAGGTTGGGTGCGAAATGACCGTCCATCACATCGATATGAATCCAGTCTATTCCACCGTTTTCGACGGTTTTGATTTCATCGCCCAGTCGGCTGAAATCTGCAGAAAGAATAGATGCGGAAAGAATAATTGGCTTCATTTTATACCTAAGGAATTGATAAACATTAAGACGTAGG
>JBAWYZ010000228.1:0-4299 GCA_037143255.1 Leptolinea sp.
CTTTTAATATATAAAAACACTGCCGTCAAGAGTCAAGAATAAAATGGAGCGTACGTTCGCTCCTTGCGGTCCCAAAACGCGGCTCATCACTCAAATGCCGGAATTGCCACTGCCCAGGCAACGTAGGTTGGCTGCTCCCGTAAGTATTTGAGATTAAAAGTGTCCCGGTTTATGTGGGTAGCCCAAGTCGGCGTCCCTTCGGTGCCGGTACAGGGTCTCCACATTCCAGCGCCGCATCAATCCATAACCGAAGAGCATCTTTTGCGTTATTCAATGATGTTTCATGGGTGTCCCCATGCGCCATACAGCAGGGCAACTCAGGTACCGCAGTAGTAAATTCCGCAAGTCATCGAAAGGAACATTGGCATCCGAAAGGCTTCGTCAATGGCGTCTTCCGTGGTTTCACCTCTGTGAATGTGGGCCAGCGGCACCCGGCAGACCTGAGTCGCGGTAGTCATGACTCGGCGCTGGTACCGGTGAAAAAGCAGATTTTTCTCATTTGTTCTTCTTCTTTATCGTGTGCTTGAACTTCAAGACCGCAAAGTTCAGCTCGATGGATGTTTCCGTATCGGTTGTTTGCAAGTCGTCATCAAAGATGCTGGCGATCAACTCTCCGCTTCTCTGCATCAGGTTTTGTTGTTCGGTTTTATCCTTGATGTTGGAAAGGATCGTGATATTGCGGGACAGTTCCCTGATTTTGGAAAAGGTTTCAATGATCGCCAGTGTTGCCTGAACTGCCTGCGGGCTTTTAAGGATGGTGGCCAGCATGTACAAGCCTTTTTCGGGGAAAGCGGTTGGCAGCTTAACTTTTCCACCTTTTATTGAAGTCGAAAATTTCGACTTCAATCCATCCCACTCAGTCTTATCCAGCTCAATGATGTATCCGGATGGAAACTTGTCGGGATTATTCTTTACGGCCTCATTAATTCGTTTTGTTTCAACGCCGTAAATCTCAGCAACATCGACATCCAGCAAGACCTTTTGATCTCTGATTTCGATGATGCAATCCTGCAAATTCTCAAATTTCATGATGTCGCTCATATTAGCTCATCCTTTTCGTAATCTTTTTGCGAGAGCTGCCCCAAAACTTCATCCCGGCGCATGGGAGAGATGCCGGCGCCGGGGCGTTTGGCTGTGATGTTGTCCGCACTGAACTGTTCACCTATCTTGATTGGTTGGGTCGCCACCAGCGATTTGCGCGCAATGGTCTTGTTTTTTGCTTCACTTGGGCTGGGGCGTTTGATACCATTGCCAAGAGCTTTTTCTATATTGCGGATCGCCCGCACCATCGCCTTCAGCTCATCCGGCTCCAGCATTGGCAACCTTGGCATGCGGGGAGATAAAGGCCAGGGGGGATTGGATAACCGGAAATTGCGCGCCCATCTCCTGTAAGTCATTGAAGAGTTTCATGCGTCGTACCGGTGATTTGATCTGGCCCAGCGTAATCAGAACATTTGGATAGGATTTAAGCAAGTTAGGCAAATCCTCATCACAGCCAATAACTGAGTGCCCCAAAACCAACTGCCCCCGTTTTTCGGGCATATCCACAATACCGGCGATCTGATATTTACCTTCCTGCTCGATAAAATCAATACAGGATTTGCAGTGGCCCCCGCCGCCAATTAGGAGGATTGGGCATGAAGTCAGAGATTGGGAATCAGGGTTTTTTGGCATAATGTGACCAGTTTTGCAATTGCAAGCCATTTATTCTTTTGAAGTGTTTTGTATTATTGGTAACAAGCGTTGCACCGGTTGTCAGTGCGCGCGCTGCGATAAACAGGTCAGCATCATCAATGATCATGCCCTGTTTCTCCAATAAAGCCTTTAGCTTGCCAAAACATGCGCATATTTCATCATTGGATTCGACAATCGACAATTTAACAGCCAACAGATTGATGGCGGCTATATTTTCAGCGACATGTTGCGATTTGTAGGCACCGTAGTAGAGTTCACTCAGAGTCATAAATGAAATTGAAATATTGATAAGACCAACGGATATCGCAGTTTGTTCAATGCAATCATTCGCTTTCAACCAATAAACGCAGATGTCCGTATCCAAAAGATATTTCAAAACTCTATCTGTCGCTTCCCAAATCCCGTTCTGTGGGAACGAATATCTTCGATAATTTCTCCAGAACTTCGGTTATCCTTCCAGATACCGCAAAGCCCACTTGGGTCACTTTTTTTACTAATTGCCTTTTGGGTGATACAAATACCCTTTCTAACTGATTGTAAAATAAGGACGACTTGGGGGATGGCCTCATCAGGAAAAGCCCGCAGCTCTTTTAGAACAATCTCTTCATATTTTGTCTTTGTTTGCATAATACGCTCCCCTAATTGAAATCTCTTTTCTAACACTGCTGGGGATATTGACAACTCGATCTTCAAGCCATTGGGCATTATCAATGACCGTGGTCTGACAATTGCGGTACATCGGGAGATGATTCATCAAAGTCCAGACAGGACGCACCTGAACACCGTTCTGGTTGCCGAACTCAAGAAACTGGTCCCGATTCTGACGATCTTTTAACACAATGGCGTTCAGCAAGTAATTGGATTGTGCGTTTTCAGGCTCTGAAACAAAGGAAATATCCAGTTTCTGGAAAAAATCGTAATACATTCGCGCTGTCTGACGTTTGTTTTCCAGAACATGAGAAAAGCTTTCCATCTGCGCGCATCCAACCGCAGCATTATCCCCAAATAACCCGACATGCCGGCCACAATAAAAACTTCCAAGTGCCTCGGCGGCATCTTCCACAACCGGAATGCAATATTTTCTGCAAATGTCCACCACCTGATCGATCCTGCACGGGTGCCCAAAGGTGTGCATGGGCACACAGGCGCTAATCCTTCTGCCGGTTGCCAGGTTATAACAACAGCCATCCGCCTTCAAGTTTCCATATTGTTTCAGGAACTCTGCCAACTGTTCAGGATCAAGCCCCAGCGTTGGTCTGTCAACATCTACAAAAACAGGGTGTGCTTTACAATATGAAATGGCATTGGCTGTAGCTACAAAAGTGAGCGGCTGGGTAATGACCTCATCATCTGAACCTGCCGGCCAGTAGCAGTGCAATATGTAGTGCCGCCGTACCGCTGTCAACCGCAACGGCATATTTGGCCCCGGTAAAGGTTTGAACGTGGCTTTCAAACCGGCTGACGTATTGGCCTATATACGAAACGTATGTAGAATCAATACAATCTGTCAAATACTTTTTTTCGTTACCCGTAAACCGTGGGGCATGAAGCGGGACCGGGTCTTCGTTCGGGTAAAGGTCTTTTATAAAAGAGACAATCTCTTCAAACATTATAATGATCCCATTTATACCGCCGTAGATTTTCCGCATTTTTAAACCATACAATGGTTTCCCGAATACCCTGCTTCAGGTTGATTTTCGGATGCCAGCCGGTCAGTCGCAGGATTTTCTCGTTACTGCCCAGAAGCCGCTCGACTTCACTTTTTTCTGGCCGGAGTCGGATGTCATCTGAGATAATCCGGGCAGATGGATTGATTTCATCAATCATTACCTGAGCCAGCTCGCCAACTGAAATCTCCTGCTGAGAAGCAATGTTGATTTCCTCGCCAATTGTATTGGGTGACGCTGCGATGGCTATGAACCCGGCAACTGTATCTTTGACATAGTTGAAATCACGGGTGGGGTGCAGGCTGCCCAATTTGATTTCTTCTGCGCCGGACATAAGCTGCGTGATGACGGTGGGAATGACGGCCCTGGCGGACTGACGCGGGCCATAGGTGTTAAAGGGCCTAACTCTGCTGCACCGGAAAAGACAAGGATCGCATTGGGATAGCATCGCCATATTCCAACTGCATGCAGAACCCGCCGTTGACTCTCAGCCACCAATACATCTTCGTCACTTGTAGCGCCTGCCAGATAACCACCAGCCAACACAAAAATGACATCTGGCGGGGTAGTGCTGTTTTCCGTGGGATGAATAGCCAGTGTGTTCTTCAACCAATTACTGGTCAGCGGAGTAGATATTATCGTTAAAAGGAAAACCAACACCAGCAATAACCGGATTAAAGCACGGCCGCGTTCTATTGAACCCCATCGCAATAATAACAACAGGCCAGCTCCCTGAAGGAAAAGAAACCAAAGAAAAGGACTGACGATGATCTTCATTCCAGAAGCTTTTTCTTCTTTGCCGCAGCCGGGCATTCCAACTGGGGAATCTGTTCGTAGCCTTCGTGCTTCAAGGAGGCGCGCATACGTTTGAGAAGCTCAGCTCGAGTGATGGCGCCCTGAACATCCCGGAGGGTTTTGCAGAAATAATAGGTGAAGG
>JBAWYZ010000229.1:0-4295 GCA_037143255.1 Leptolinea sp.
GTTGAAGCCTCGGCATACCTGGATTTGACACCCAGCATTGTTTATTACCGGGCTGCCGGGATCAAGAAGAATTCCGACGGAAATATTGAGATTACCAATCGGGTCATCGCCAAGCTTTCCCGCAGTGAGGTTGCTGCGAAATTCATGCAACCAGCTCCGGTTGCGGTTTTGGAAAAATTGGTGATTGAAGGTAAGATTTCTCGCGAACAGTCTGAATTAGCGCGTCAAGTTCCCATGGCAGACGATATCACGGTGGAAGCTGATTCCGGTGGTCATACCGATAACCGTCCACTGGTTTGCTTATTGCCAACTATGCTAGCCTTGCGCGACCAAATACAGGAAAAATATCAATATGCAACTCCGGTAAGAATTGGCGCAGCCGGTGGGATCAGCACACCTTCCTCAGTCTTAGGTGCCTTTATGATGGGTGCAGCTTATGTAGTCACAGGGTCGGTAAACCAGGCTTGTGTTGAATCAGGTGCATCTCTGCATACCAAAAAGTTGCTCGCTGAAGCAGGCATGGCGGACATTGCCATGGCTCCCTCTGCGGATATGTTCGAAATGGGTGTTAAAGTTCAAGTTTTGAAAAGAGGTACCCTTTTCGCAATGAGGGCATTGAAACTCTATGAAACCTACAACCGCTATTCCTCGATTGATCAAATACCTGGCGATGAGCGGGAAAAATTGGAAAAACAAATATTCCAACGAGACATGGAATCCATCTGGCAAGAGACTGTTAAATTCTTTACTGAGCGGGATTCTGCTCAAATTGAGCGTGCACTGGACAATCCCAAAAGAAAAATGGCACTAATCTTTCGCTGGTATCTAGGCCTTTCTTCTCGTTGGTCCAATATTGGTGAACCTGGCCGGGAAATGGATTATCAGATTTGGTGCGGCCCTTCCATGGGAAGTTTCAACGATTGGACAACATCAACTTATTTGGCCGATCCACTGAAACGCCGGATCGTGGATGTTACGCTGCACTTAATTACCGGCGCTGCTTACCAATACAGAATCCAATTGCTGAAAATGCAGGGGTTTCAGATTCCATCAAAATTGGAACAGTATTACCCACAATCACCCCTTGATGCATAATTTGGTGATTAAGCCCTGGAGGGAGGTTTACGATTCTCCTTCAATTTCTTCTGCTGATATCCTAATTTGGTCTGCGTCCACTGATTTGGAAGTTAGTTCATCCTATTTACATCTCCTTACCGAAGATGAAAAGACCAGGGCGGAAAGGTTGAAGAGCAAAATTGCTTCTGATCAGCAGATTATTAGCCGAGGAATACTTCGTCTTATTTTAGGTCGATACCTCGATATGAAACCAGAGGATTTGACCTTCACCACAGGCCAATTTGGGAAACCATTCTTGTCTAATCCGGTAGATACATCCATTAATTTTAGTTTGACACATTCAAGCAATTTGATTTTATTTGCTATCGGTAAAAGGAAGAATATTGGAATTGATGTTGAGAAAATTGAAGAAAAAACAGATCTAGTTGGGATATCATCCCTTGTTTTCTCCAGTGATGAACGACTAGCTTTTTCAATTTCGACGAATCCTCTCCGTGATTTTTATGTTTTATGGACAGCAAAAGAAGCAATTCTCAAAGCATCAGGGCGAGGGTTTTCATATCCATCTAACAAGTTTAGTGTTGTACTATCTAAAGGATTACCATCTATTTCGAATATTCCAACCGAATTAACTGGCGGTTGCTCCTGTAATCTCATTTCGTTTTCACCATCAACAGGATATTCTGCCGCCTTGGCAGTAATGCAATAGGTTTAGGTAGCTGCCGGTTAAGGTTTGATTGGCTCATAAAGTGAAGATTATTAAACTTTGCTTCGCCAAGGTTAACACCGAGGAATCGCAATGACTAACGACTATACCGAAAAACTGGAAAAACTACAGATCTCTGCCCGGTTGGGTGGAGGCGAGACGCAAATCGAGAAACAACATGCCAAAGGCAAATTCATTGCCCGCGAACGCATCGAAAAACTATTAGACCCGGGAACTTTTGTGGAAACCGGCCTTTATGTTACTCATAGGTCTGTGGGATTTGGAATGGAATCTTCTCACCCGGCAACTGATGGTGTAATTACTGGTTGGGGAAAAATTGATGGGCGTCTAATTTACGTTTTTGCACAAGATTTTACAATTCTAGGCGGCTCATTGGGTGAAGCGCACGGTCGTAAGATCGCTCAGCTTATGGACCTTGCTTACCAAAATGGCGCCCCAATTATTGGGATGAACGATTCGGGCGGTGCACGAATTCAAGAAGGCGTAGATTCGCTAGCCTCTTATGGTGAAATTTTCTTTCGAAATACACGCGCTTCCGGTGTCATTCCGCAAATTTCTGTAATTATGGGGCCTTGCGCTGGTGGAGCTGTTTATTCACCTGGCATCAATGATTTTGTATTTATGGTGGACCAAAACGCCTACATGTTCATAACCGGCCCTGAAGTCATTAAAGCTGTCACTCACGAAGTTGTCGACTTTGACTCCCTTGGCGGCACGGTCGTTCACAGTGAAAAAAGCGGAGTGGCTCACTTTACTGCACCTGATGAAGAAGCACTACTTAACCAACTTCGTTGGCTTCTATCATTCCTTCCGTCTAATAATTTGACACCTCCTCCATTCACACCTTCAAATGATGATCTACAACGCTTAATTCCTGAATTGGAACAAATTGTACCGACTGACCCACAACAACCTTATGATATGCACTCTGTTATTGAAGCCATTGCTGATAACGGTGAATTCTTGGAAGTTCAGCAAGACTATGCGCAAAACATTGTGGTAGGATTTGCCCGTTTGGCCGGCCAAACAGTCGGTTTTGTAGCTAACCAACCAGGTTTTCTGGCAGGTGTTCTGGATATTAATGCCTCTGATAAGGGCGCCCGCTTTATCCGTTTCTGCGATGCATTTCATATACCTTTGGTTACACTTGTTGATACTCCCGGATTTCTTCCAGGCAGCGAGCAAGAGCATGAAGGAATTATTCGCCACGGGGCTAAGATGATCTATGCTTATTCTGAAGCGACTGTGCCTAAAGTTGCCATCATCTTACGCAAAGCCTATGGCGGCGCCTACATCGTAATGTCTTCTAAACATCTAAAATGTGACTACAACCTGGCCTGGCCGCAAGCAGAAATTGCCGTGATGGGGCCTGAGGGTGCAGTAAAAATAGTTTTCCGTAAGGAAATTAATGCATCGATTAATCCTGTTGAAGCAACATTAGAACGAACCAATCAATATCGAGATGAGTTTGCTAATCCTTATCTGGCTGCCTCCCGCGGCTATCTGGATGACATCATTGCTCCTGGAGAGAGCCGGATGCGTCTTATCGCAGCTTTGGAAAGTTTACGCGATAAACGACAACCTACCCCTTCCCGTAAACACGGGAATATTCCGCTCTAGGAGGTAGCAGAAATGAAAGTTCTAGTTGCCAACCGCGGTGAAATTGCAGTGCGTATCTTGCGTGCCTGCAGGGAATTGGGTTTCCCAAGTGTAGCTGTTTATTCCGAAGCCGATCAGGAATCTCTGCATGCCCGTTATGCAGATGAGGCTGTATCAATAGGACCCACTCCCGCTGCCGAAAGCTATTTAGATGCAAATAAAATACTGCAGGCTGCCATTGATTCAGAAGCAAATGCAATTCACCCTGGCTATGGTTTTTTATCTGAAAACGCTGCCTTTGCACAGGCTGTTGAAGATGCCGGTCTCATTTTTATAGGTCCACGGCCTGAGACCATTGCTTTAACCGGAGATAAATTGGCAGCGCGGCGGGTTGCTCGTGAAGCCGGTTTACCGGTTCTTCCGGGACCGGATGAAGCCATCTTAGATGAAATACCAGCTTCCATGCTAAAAAAAGTAACCTTCCCCGTTCTGATAAAGGCCGTATCTGGTGGCGGTGGAAGAGGCATTCGTCTGGCAAAAAACGCGTCTGAATTAGAAACAATGGTACAGGCTGCCCGTCAAGAAGCTATGGCTTCTTTTGGAGACGATACCGTTTATTTTGAACCTCTTGTACAGCAAGCTCGACATATAGAAATCCAAATTCTCGGTGACGGTTACGGCAGAATTCTCACCCTGGGCGAGCGTGAGTGTTCAATTCAGCGCCGCCGCCAAAAATTGATTGAAGAATCCCCTGCTCCCAGCCTTAGTCCTTTCATGCGAAATAATCTATACGAAGCCGAACTCAATCTTGGGAGATCGCTTAATTATCGTAGCCTGTGAACCATTGAATTTTTGCTTGATGAGAATGGAGCCTTCTATTTCATCGAAGTAA
>JBAWYZ010000230.1:0-4292 GCA_037143255.1 Leptolinea sp.
GTTATGAAGGGTGTACGCATTGGTAACTTCAATTTCGATATTGCCTATCCCGAAGCTGAAGGCTGGACGGATGACAATGGCATAGAGCACGTTTGCCAGTGGTACGGCATCAAGTCCACCAGCCCGAGCACGTACATTCTTTTTGGGATCGGTGCTGACAATGCCGAACGCGATGTGCTGTTGACCGCACCAACCCTGCTTAACGAACGCTTCGGTAAAGAATACATGAATAAGATGTTCAATCAGATGTCGAACATGATCGAGGGTAAACGCTATCGCATTATGGTACAGACCTTTGAGCGTGTCGGACATCACAAGGGTGATAACAGTGAATTCACTTTCACGGATTGGTCACTGGTCATGGACGCTATCTCCACCGTGACCCGCCTTGAAATGTCTCACGAAGAAGCGGTACTGGATCGCCAGGCGGTTGCGTATGCAGCTGCCAAAAACCGCCGTACCGAAAATGTGTATTCCCAGGCAGAGAAGAAAGGTGAAATCGTTGCTGTAACATCGCACGAGGAGGGTGTAACAAAGTCCGGTTATGTTGACAAGCGCGAGTTTGCAAGCGATACCGACAAATCCAAATCATTGGAATACATCTTTGCTGATTTCTGCAATGGACTTGGTATGGGATTGGTTTCAATCAACGATGACCGTCTGCGCGGTTTCTTTACCCCGAGCTTCCGGAATGGTGAGAATGTCCGCCCTGCACAGGGTGCCAAACTGATCCGTAGTGCAAGGGATGTTCGAGGGTATCGTGTGAGTGGACTGGCTCTGGTATCTGCAGAGTAGTCGGTAAGTAACTGGATACGGTGTTCGCCACTGATGTAGACGGGTGGCGAACACCTTTTCACTGTTTGCCGGTTAGAAGAATGTCATGATTCATTGTGTCGTTTGTAACATTACAATTGTATTGCTTCCTGAAAAGTGCTACAATTCATTTATGGAGATTTCCTTCAGATTCAATATATCTGTTAAGGACTAAACTCCGTAATCCCAACATCATTTAGAAACGGAAAGGATATTTGGAGGCATTATGCTAAGAAAAACTCTCATCATAAATGGGGTCAGTACCACTATAGTCATTGACCCCGAAGCTAGCCTTGGAGATGTCTTGCGCAAACAATTGCTCCTGACTGGCACGAAAGTTTCATGTAACGATGGTCATTGTGGCGCCTGCTCTGTCATTGTAGAAGGCAAACTCGCTCTGGCCTGTGTCACAAAAATGAGTCGTGTTCCAGATGGCGCAGCCATAACTACTGTTGAGGGCATTGGCACCCCAGAAAAAATGCATCCAATTCAAGTGGCGTATGCTGTTCACGGAGCGGCACAATGCGGTTTTTGTACACCGGGTATGGTTGTTTCAGCCAAGGTTCTTTTAGACAACAAAGCTAATCCAACTCGGGAAGAAGTTCGTGATTGGCTGACAAAGCATCACAATGCCTGTCGCTGCACTGGTTATAAACCGATTGTTGATGCCATAATGGATGCAGCCAAAGTTATGCGCGGCGAAATGAAACTTGCGGATTTGGAATATAAACTCCCCGCCGATGGCAAGATATGGGGTGGTAAATATCCTCGACCAACCGCAACTGCCAAAGTAACCGGCACATTGGATTACGGCCAGGACCTCGGGTTGAAAATGCCTGCAGGTACGCTACAACTGGCATTAGTTCAGGCTAAAGTATCACATGCCAATATTCTTTCGATTGATACTTCCGAAGCCGAGAAAATGCCCGGCGTATTCAAAGTGGTCACTCATAAAGATGTCAAGGGTAAAAACCGAATCACCGGTCTGATTACCTTTCCAACCAATAAAGGTGATGGTTGGGACCGTCCAATTCTTTGTGACACCAAAGTATTCCAATATGGCGATGCGATTGCCATTGTCTGCGCTGATACCATCGAACAAGCGAAAGCTGCTGCCGAAAAAGTAATAGTAAAACTGGAAGAACTGCCCGCATATATGAGTGCCCCGGCAGCTATGGCAGATGATGCCATCGAAATCCACCCCGGTACGCCAAATGTTTACTTCGAGCAGAAGGTGGTCAAAGGTCCTGACTCCAAACCTATTATGGATTCAGCTCCCTTTGTGGTCAAGGATAGCTTTTATTTGCAACGCCAGCCGCATCTAACGATTGAATCAGACATGGGTTTTGCCTATTTCGACGAACAAGGGCGTCTGACAATTCACTCCAAATCCATTGGTCTGTTCTTGCATCTGTATATGATTGCCCCAGGACTTGGTCTTGAGCCGGAAAAACTCCGTCTGGTACAGAATCCCGCTGGAGGAACTTTCGGATACAAGTTCAGCCCAACAATGGAAGCACTTCTCGGAGTTGCTTGCATAGCCACTAATCGCCCGGTATACCTGGAATATGACTACCAGCAGTATATGCAGTACACCGGAAAGCGTTCACCATTTTTCGTTGATATTAAAATGGCCGCGGATAAAGATGGCAAAATCCTTGCAATGGAACACGATTACATTGTTGACCACGGCCCATATTCTGAGTTTGGCGACTTATTAACATTACGTGGTGCTCAATATCTAGGCGCTGGTTACAACATCCCCAGTATCCGTGGACGTGGCCGCACTGTATGCACTAACCATGTTTGGGGTTCAGCTTTCCGCGCTTATGGTTCACCTCAATCATTCCTGGCATCTGAAAGCCTGGTGGATGAACTGGCTGAAAAAATTGGCATGGACCCGCTGGAATTCCGGTATAAAAATGTTTATAGACCTGGGGATACCACCCCCACAGGGCAAAAACCCGAAGTTTATTCCCTGCCTGAAATGCTCGAAAAACTCCGTCCGATTTACAAACAGGCTAAAGAGAAAGCTGCTCGCGAGTCTACACCTGAAAACAAGAAAGGTGTTGGCGTCACCATTGGTATCTATGGATGCGGACTGGATGGTGTAGATGGCTCAGAAGCAGATGTTGAACTGACCAAAGAAGGTGTCACCATCTTCAATACATGGCAGGATCATGGCCAGGGTGCGGATATGGGTACTCTTGGTACGGCTCACGAAGGGTTGCGCCCATTGGGAATCGCACCGGACAAAATAAAATTAGTGATGAATGATACCGGTACGGCTCCCAACAGCGGCCCATCTGGTGGCAGCCGTAGTCAGGTGATGACAGGTAACGCCATCAAAAACGGCTGCGAGCAACTTGTTGCGGCCATGAAAAAACCGGATGGCAAGTACCGAACTTACGATGAAATGGTTAAAGAAAACCTGCCGCTCAGATATCATGGCAAGTGGAGTTCCTCAATGAACTCCAACTGTGATGAGAACGGTCAGGGTAATCCTTTCGCCATTTATATGTATGGCGCATTCCTTGCGGAAGTTAATGTCGATACCAAAACCGGAAAGACTACTGTTGAAGGTATGACAGTAATGGCTGACATCGGCAAAATCAACAATAAACTGGTGGTTGATGGCCAGATTTATGGTGGTGTGGCCCAGGGTATCGGTCTGGCGCTCTCTGAGGACTTCGAAGATATTGGGAAGCACAGTACCATGCTCGGCGCTGGTATTCCCTATGCCAAGGATATCCCCGACAAGTTCGACATCCATTACTTCGAAAATGCCCGCGACAACGGCCCATTCGGCGCAGCTGGCGTGGGTGAACTTCCGCTTACCTCGCCGCATGTGGCAATTGTTAACGCCATTTACAATGCGACCGGCGTGCGCATCCGGCATCTGCCCGCCCGCCCCGAAAAGGTGTTGGCCGGGTTAAAGGAATTAAAACCCGCGTAACTTTCGCAACAATTTGGAGCGCCTGCTTAAGAGTAGGCGCTACTTCTATTATTTAATTATTTTGCCATGGATTCCACGAATTGCACGAAAACGAATTCGTGTAGTTTGTTGAATATGTGGTAAATTATTTTATATAGGAGTCTTTTTGTGATGGACCAAAAAGAACTGCGTGAACAAGAAAATCGCTGTATCCAGGAAAATGCTCCTGCTTGCACAGCAGCGTGCCCGGCGCATGTGGATGTCCGCGGACTTACAGCGGAACTCACAAAAGGAGATTTCGCTGCAGCTTTTACATTGTTCCGTAAGTCCATCCCCTTTCCTGGCATCATTAGTCACATTTGTGATCAACCTTGCCAGAAATCCTGTCTTCGCAAAGACCTGGGCGGTGCGATCGAAATTGCCGCTTTAGAACGGGTATGCCTGAAATTCGGCAGCCAGAATGTTGATGCCATAAAACCACTTCCCCGAAAGTCTAAAACTATCGCCATTATCGGGGCTGGCATCAGCGGATTGACAGTGGCAT
>JBAWYZ010000231.1:0-4288 GCA_037143255.1 Leptolinea sp.
GTTTATACCATGAGTGAGACCTTTTTTGTGCCCATGATTTACCGGAAACTAAAGTCTAAGTAAATTGACGAATTGACAACGATAAAACAAGAGAAGAATAATCAAAATAGAATGGATGTACGCTGAATAGTTGCATTTTCCAAAGGAATACCTAAAACTTCCAACACTTCCTCTGGTCTTCCTGTTGCCCGTTCTCTGGCACTTAGACGCATGATAATCCTGTCCTGGTTATCTTTTTTATCACTGTCAAGAGATTCAACCAGCGGGCGAAGGTCGTAAGACTTACCCCGGCGTTCGCGCGGCAAGGATTCACTTGCCATAAGCGATGCAAGACGTTCTTTTATCCCATCCACCGGTTCGCTTAACCAGGCTATATATTCGGCTGCCTGTACCTGCGCTTGGAGAGCGGGTTCTTTGGTAATAATTTCTTCGATCGTGCGAATTTCAATACCAGGCGGGACAGACGTATCCAATGCCGTCTGAATTTGATCCAAAGGCATTTCCTTCTCCAACCAGATATCTACAATTTCTCCTTCGCTGGTAAAACCCAAAGGGAGCGCAGATGCCAGATTGATACGCGCATGGGGGCTGAAGCCTTGCGTGTAAGCAAGGGGAAGGCTTGCACGCCGCAGGGTACGTTCCAAAGCGCGCTGCACATCCAGATGACCTGTATAGCGCATAGCTTTCGTTTTAGCAAAAATGATTCTTAAACGCATAAATAATCCGTGCATCCTTTCAATGGTCAAAAATGCGCACCATATATAACCCGCATAGAATTAACAAAGTCCCAGCGATTTTCAGGGGAGTAAATGATTCGGCGAGAAAAATTGCTGATAGGATCGCTGTCGTTACGGGAGACAGGTTTTGATAGATGGCTGTGCGCACTCCACCAATCTTCTTAATACCCAGATTCCATAGAATATAGGAAACAACAACACCAAAAAGGGAAGAATACAATAATCCCAGCCAACCGTTCCCATTGATTTTGCCCCAATCTTGAGACAAAAACCCCGGCAGTCCTATGAAGATCAGCGGAATCGTACCGATGGAAATACTTAGTGCAGTAACGCGCAGGGGTGAATAACGCTTCATTAGCGGTCCTGCCAGAAAGGCATAGAGTGCCCAAAAAACCATCCCTAGCAATGCTAGCAAATTTCCAAGGAGTGTATGGGAATGAATATCCAGACCGCTACCGCTTCCCACGATCAATCCGATACCCAGAAATGCCATCCCAATGCCCATCCAGCCACGTCTGCTTAACTTCTCATGGTATACCCATTGGTTCAATATCGCCAGGAAAGCTGTAGAAGCTGCAAAGATAAGGGCTAAATTGGCGGCTGAGGTGTATGCTAAACCATATAAGAAAAGAGGTTGAACGACTCCAACACCCAAAAGTGCCAGAATGAGCATAGGTTTCCAATCAGAACGCTGGATTTTCAATCCACCATCGATGATACTGGCAACCGGAAGCAAAAAAACGGAAGCGAGTACAAACCGCAGAATAATGAAAGCGCCGGGTGACCATTGGGTGTAAACGGATTTCGTCACCACATTACTGCTGCCACAGATAAGTCCAGCAAAAATCAATCCGACATCAATGATTCCAAAATAGGATGGTCGTGACTTATCAGATACTGTAACCAGCTCACTGGCAATAATAGAGGTGGAATTGGAAGGAACAGACATATCTATCTCAAAGATGTAATTACTTCATGCACAAGGTTCGCATCTGTATTTTTTTGTTCATATTCATGCGGCTGGTAGGCTTTCCCCATGAAACAATCTAAATTGTGGAACGTCATTGGGCTTTTGACTACCTTGCGGGCTGAGAAATGGACTTCATCCACACCGGTGGCAGCCACAATATTGGTAATATTGGAAGCATTGATCCCCCCGCCTGCCATGATTTTGATCCTTCCGCTACTTTTTCGCACCAGATGGGCTATACAACTTGCCCCTTCCGTCACAGAAGCTTTTTTCCCGGAGGTTAGAATGCGGTCAACACCCAATTCAACCAGCGATTCCAAACCTTCATCGACATCCCGGCACATATCAAATGCACGATGAAAAGTTACACTCAGCGGGCGCGCCAATTCGATTAATTGCCGCGTACGACTTACGTCGATTCTTCCGTCTGTTAGAAGGAGTCCAATGACCACACCATTCGCCCCAGCTTGCCTGGCTGCCAGAATATCCTGGCAAATTCCTTCAAACTCGAGAGCGGAGTAAAAGAAATCACCCCCGCGTGGGCGAATAATCACATTAACATCGATTGAAACGACCTTACGAGTCGTCTGGATCATTCCCAGACTCGGGGTTGTTCCTCCCTCCACTAAATTTGCACACAATTCCACTCGCTGCGCGCCCCCCGCTTGAGCGGCGAGCGCTCCTTCCGCAGAATCTATACATACTTCGAAGATCATATGATCACCCTACTTTACTTCTTTGCATTTCCAACTAGCACCCAAGCCATCCTCTGCCGAGGCGGAGCGATATGCATCTGCATATACAGGCATAATTCCGCAGCCGTAACAATCAAGCCGGCAATCTGCACGCAGTCTACCTTCCCGGCTCCAATGATAATCCTGTAAAAGGAATTTCTTGCGCACACCGGCGAAGATATGATCCCAAGGGAATACTTCATCATCCGCACGCTCACGGCGGGCATAAAAATCAGGGTCAAGATTTTCTTGAGCGAAGGCATCCGTCCAAATGTTGTATTTAAATTGATCCTGCCAGGCATCGAATTTAGCGCCATTCTGCCAGGCACGATAAATCACCGCTGCGAGGCGGCGGTCACCCCGCGAGAGGGTTGCCTCAAGCAGCGTTTCTTCTGCGGCATTCCAGGAGAGTTTGATGTTTCGTTGGCGCAGTTCGTGGCGTAAAAGCGATTGTTTCGCTTGAATATTTTCTGAGCTGTCCAGGCTTACCCACTGAAAAGGCGTATGCGGTTTCGGCGCAAAAGTGCTGACCCCGACGTTGACCTGGGCTCGTCCACCCATCACCTTGCGTCCCTCAACGAATACGGCTTTGCATAAATCGGCAATGGCTTGCACATCCTCCATTGTTTCACCTGGATGTCCGATCATGAAGTACAACTTGATGGTCGTCATCCCGCGCTTATAAATCTCCTGGACGGTCTGTAATAATTGGGATGTGCTGATGGGTTTATTGATAATCTCACGCAAGCGTTCACTGGCTGCTTCGGGTGCCAGGGTATAACCATGCCGTTTGGTATCCTGCAAACCATCCATGACATCTTCGGTGAAACTTTCAATACGCAGCGAAGGCAAAGAAATGCTCACCCGCTGGCTGTTGAACTCAACGGATGATTGCAAATCCGCTAACGAACTTAATAATTCCTTGATCTGCGAATAATCCGATGATGAAAGTGAAAGCAGCCCGGCTTCTTCAAGACCCGTTTGGTGAAGTGAATCTTGAATAGCCTGAATTATTTCCTGCACAGGGCGTTCGCGCACCGGACGGCTGACCATGCCGGCATGACAAAAACGGCAGCCGCGTGAACAGCCGCGCATAATTTCAATGGTGATACGATTATGCACCGTATCAATATAAGGCACAATGAAGCGCGTGGGAGGCGGAGGAAGTTTAACTACAATCCGTTTTTTTACTGGCAGTGGCAAATCTTCCACTGATTTTTTGACTTCAGATAGTGTACCATCTGGGTTATAGTACGCTTCATAAAGTGAAGGCACATATACACCTTCTATCTTTGCCAGCCCGATTAACAGTTCACGACGCGAATCACCCCGCTTTTTCCATGCCTGGTGGGCATCGATTATTTCATGGATCACTTCTTCGCCTTCGCCAATCACGAAAGCGTCTATGAAGGGAGCCATCGGTTCCGGGTTAAAGGTCGTCTGTCCGCCGGCAATCACCAAAGGCTGGCTTTCATCTCGTTCAGCGCAAAAAAGCGGTATTTGTGCCAGATCAAGCAGATTGAGCGTATTGGTGTAAAGTGTTTCGTATGGCAAAGAAAAACCGAGAATGTCAAAGTCAGCCAGAGCGTGCTTTGTTTCCAGAGAATATAGAGGTAAGCCGGCAGCACGCATTTGAGCTTCCATATCAAGCCAGGGAGCATAAGCACGCTCGGCAAGCGTATCATTTCGCTGGTTTATGATGTCATACAGAATCGTTAATCCCAGGTTGGACATTCCCAGATCATAAATGTCCGGAAAGACAAGCGCAACCTTGGTGGAAATATTATTCCAATCCTTGACGACTTGATTTAACTCACCACCGGTATATCTGCCCGGTTTTTCAACAT
>JBAWYZ010000232.1:0-4287 GCA_037143255.1 Leptolinea sp.
GGATTTTTTGAATGGCTTGGTTGAAAAAACAATTAGTATCAAGGATTACCCATCGTACTAATTCCATTTTGTAAAGCCTTGCGCAAATTCGCCTGTCCATCCGTTGGGAAAACCGGAAGAACCTTGCGAACCAGGCGTGAAAGAATTGGATTGCCGGCCCGTGCATAACACTGCCGAAGGAAGTATGCCGTCTCAACCGGTGAGCGTCTGGCCAGCGAAATGATTAAGGATTCAAGGTCATGGATGGTTGCCCGGCTCGTCGTTTCAATCGGTACAGTCAGCAACCGGTAAATTACCGGAAGATTTTCAAAACTGCGATCGTCAATGACACTCCGAAGGGCTCTAAAGCCAATCAGTTGCTGACCAATCGAACCTGAACTGATCCACCGTTCAACCAGATCAAACCACACCTGCATATCAGCAGCCCGTAACTGCACACCGCTGCGCTGTAGCAACGCTTCTTGCACCAACGGGTTCTCTTGCGGAATACAATATTGTGTTAACAAGTTTGCTGCTTCATCTGGCTTATTTTTCGCCGCCATGCCGATGAGCGCGGCTGCCAATAGACGCGGCTCTAGATGCGGATCCATCCATAAAGATTCGACGAGAAGAAGCGCTGCCTCCGGATCATCTCTTGCTGGGTTTTGCAGCGTTTGTTCCACTGCCTGCAGAAACAAGTCTGGCACACAAAAGCGCGGAATCAAAGGAGCCGGCCGCGCCATATTACCTGGCCGGGTGACCCGATCAGCATAAAACTCAAGCCGATCGAGTAGCAAGCGTTTAAATTCATCAGGCTGATGAAAGCAATCAGCCAGTTCATCAGCCTGTTTCTTGAGACGGGTAAGTTCAATTGCCGGCATGAATTAATAAGCGCGGGAGAAATAAACCTTTTCGTTGGCCGGTTTTCCGCAAACAATGCAATTTCCACTGCCTTGATCTTGATCCAATGGAATGTTGCGGGTGGTGGCTTTGGTGTCTTCTTTGACTTTTGCTTCGCAAACTGCGCTGCCGCACCACCAGGAAAAAGCCCAGCCATTGAGCAATACATCTTTCATTTCAGCGTAGTTCTTCGGATCAAAAATGTGATCCTGGCGGAATTTAACAGCTTTTTGGAAAATACTGGCTTGAATTTGGTCCAGCATATCGCTGACAGTTTTTGCAGAACCAGCCTGGGGAACAAATGACTTTCCATCCCGACCGGGAATATCCCGGCGCGCCATGGCAAAAGTGGCTTTTTCTACATCTTTGGGGCCGACCTCTATACGCAGCGGAACTCCGCGCAATTCCCAATCATTGAATTTAAAACCGGGGGTCACTTCCGTACGGTCATCAACCTTAATTCGGAATGCGGACAACTCACTTTTCAAGCGTTCCACCACCGGCATGACAACCGAGCGCTCAGCATCATTCTTATAGATAGGGATCATAACAATCTGGTGCGGGGCCAGTCGTGGCGGCAGCACCAGACCCTGGTCATCACCGTGCGTCATGATAATAGCGCCAATAAAACGGGTAGAAAGTCCCCATGAAGTCGTCCAAACGTGTTGCTGCTGGTTATTCTCATCCAAATATTGAATATCGAACGCTTTGGCAAAATTCTGACCCAAAAAGTGCGAGGTGCCGGATTGTAAAGCGCGGGTATCACCCATCATAGCTTCGATGCTGTAAGTCTCTTTGGCGCCGGCAAAGCGTTCAGTCGCGCTTTTCCGTCCACGGATGACTGGCACGGCAGCTTCATTTTCGGCAAAATCGGCATACACATCCAACATTCGCCGGGTTTCTTCTTCCGCTTCCTGTTGGGAGGCATGAGCAGTATGCCCTTCCTGCCAGTAGAATTCCAGGGTGCGCAGGAAGAGACGGGTCCGCATTTCCCAACGTACAACATTTCCCCATTGGTTAATCAGCACTGGCAGATCGCGGTAGGATTTGATCCATTTAGAATACATATAACCGATCACGGTTTCAGAAGTAGGCCGAATGACCAGCGGCTCTTCCAATTCCTGCCCACCGCCAATCGTCACGATGGCAAGTTCAGGGGCAAAACCCTCGACATGTTCTTTTTCCTTCTCCAGGAAGGATTTAGGAATGAGTAGAGGAAAGGCAGCATTGACATGCCCGGTTTCTTTGAAGCGTTTATCCAGCGCCTGCTGTATATTTTCCCAGAGCGCCCATCCATAAGGACGCACCACCATGCACCCACGCACGGGGGCATAATCGGCCATTTCGGCGCGTAGAATTAACTGGTTGTACCACTCGGAATAGTTTTCATTGCGGGTTGTAAGTTTATCTTCAGCCATTGGATACCATTCGATCGGAAGAATAAGAATTTAATAATAATTGCATTGCAGTATCAACATCCGCTGCATAGGTTATCATGCCCCGGTCATGTTCAGAAATATATGATCCTTGTGAATCAAGCAGGCATTGAAACGTTCGTTTCCAACCCTCGCCAATCAATATCATCGGTTTTGGCGGGATGGAATGCACCAACACCTGATTCCACAGGACGGCAATTTCCGCGAGCGTACCCACTCCACCCGGCATTGCGATGGCAGCATCACAGCGGTTGATGAGGTTAATCATCCGGTCAGTCAAGGTGGCGTAGCGCCATTCCTCTTTGACCCATCGATTTGGTTTCACCGGACGGAATGATTCGATCTCGTCACAGGTCACACCGATGACATGCCCACCGGCTTCGGCTGCACCTTTTGAGGCGGCCTCCATCATGCCGACGTAACCCCCTGTCATAACCACATGTCCGGCGCGTGCCAGGCTTGCTCCCAGCGTTACTGCCTGGGCGTATGTTTCATCTTCCGGCCGGGCATTTGCCCCGCCAAAAACTGCTACTTTCATCTTTCGGGATTTCCTTCCAATTTTTCTGGCCGCGGTTCCCATTCCCGCTCATAATTAGTAGCCAGTTTTATTAGCACTGCCTGTTCCAAATCGATCTGGTTTAATCGGGCTAATTGCAATAGATAAAGTGTCACATCGGCCAATTCACCAGCCAAGTCTTCCCGGCTTTTGGTTTCCTCATTCCACTGAAAATGCTCCAATATTTCAGAGGCTTCCAGAGAGAGCGAAATAGCAATGCTTCTGGGGGTCTGCTTGCGCGGGCTGTCAGATTCATACCAGCCTTTCGCCCGCACAAAATCATCCATAGCCTGAGAGAGTTCGCTCAGGTGCATAGTTACGCCTCCAAAAGTTATGTATGCCTGAGAATTAGGCTATTATACCCGGTCTAAAGAGCAATTCTATGCGTATTTTAATTTGAAAACTCTGTCTATATCACTTCCTTGTCTAATCAATCAGCCAACTTGTCCAAATAACGTTCTGCCACTTCCAGGATAACAATTTGCGGTTTCTCTTCTGCAACTAGTCCTAAATCTACTTCAAAACCAGAAACGTACACCACCCGGTAAAAATGCTCTGATGTAAACGGCTGCAACCCATTGAAGAACGAATCCCGGAAGATTACCGCAGTCGGCAAATTGGCATTTGGCATCACTGTGATCATCTGTCCAACTGGCGGATTTTTTATCCCAAGAGACGGCTTTTCAAAGCGGGCTTTCAGTGCAATAAAGGATTCGTTGATTTCCCCTTTCAGGTGAATTAACTCAGCCAAATCACCGGAGGAAGTTTCTGTTATCTGGTCGAAATCGGCAATAGGATGCGGAACGAGTATGGGGAAATATGGATGAAGTGAATTTAAGATTTGCGAGTAGGATACGTGAGCACCCATAGGATTCCAGTGAGTATCCGTTTTGAAATACACCGGCGCTTCTTGTTTAGCCTGCAGGAGCGGTTGCCTCAAATCCAGTGTCGGCACGGCTGTGCCCATCAATCCCGCTACAATCTGATCAGCCCAGGTCGGGTTTGTGGTTGTTGGAATACCAGCCGGTAGAAATTCAGAATAAATTGTCTCTTTGTTAGGCGCAATCACGAACAAAAACTTGATTCCCTGATCATTTAGAGTTTGTTGAATAGTTTGAAGATTGGATACAATCCTGGCAGTTTTACCCGAAGTCAAAGGGTTTACCCGCTGGTAATAATCCAGGTTGTCTTCGTTGGTGTAATACATCCAACCCTGTGAGCCCAGTACGACCTGAGGGTATATTGTCTCGTGCAAGATAAAATAGCGCACGCGATAATCCAGATGGATCAATTGGTCACGTAGGAAGAAATTTCCATTGAAGCGGTTCTCATAATTCAGCGGAAATCCTGTCAAACTATTAAAACTGATGTCCGAACCACCTGCAGTCAAAACGTCCAGCGGGGCTGGCCAGCGGG
>JBAWYZ010000233.1:0-4264 GCA_037143255.1 Leptolinea sp.
GAATATAACAGTAATTTGCAGACTGGCTGAGCAAAGGCATCGAAGCCTTACTCAAACGAAGAAATTATCGTAGGGGCAGCCTTTGCGGCTGCCCGTTCTTGTGGCTGCCCATTGCCGAACTACCCAAAAAAAAGACCAATGGCAAGCAAAACCGGCGTTGCAATATTAATGACGACGTTAATTCCCATAAATGGAATCAAACCGCCAGGATTTTCAGCATTTTTGCGTGCGCCATTATATGCACGCAAGGCCAGTATCGTTGTAAGAAGCGCAATCAAGCTCAAAACAGGTAATATCTTTAACAATACACCAAAGATAATTGCGACATAGGCCAATGCCAAAAATAATCCATACAGTATGCTGCTTGCCTTACGCCCAATTGCAATTGGATAATGCTTACGCCCTACAATTCGATCAGCCTCGGCATCTGGAAATTGATTAAGCAACAATAAATTGCTGACCAGGAAGGTCGGCGTAAGAGAAGCCACAAAGGATGCCCAACTATACGTACCCGTCAAGGCAAAGTGGGTTCCCATCACCATCAAAACACCAAATCCTAATCCGGGCGCGATTAAACTTAATACCGGATTGTAAACCCACCAGATTGTGTATGTAACGATCAAAATCAGACCGAAGATGCCTAATGGCAGCAACTGCCAGCCTTGCAGCCAGACAAAATACGCGCCAATGGCAGAAGAAATTGCAAGGGTTGCCACTGATAGCAGCAGGGTTGCCCTTTCTAATTCCGGATGAGCAGGCAACGTACCACTACCGCCGCTAAAAGGTGTTTTTTGTGTTTTTGCGTCTAAACCGCTTCTGAAATCAAAATATTCGTTGAAAGTATTGACACTGATATGCGCTGATACTGCGCCGATAAGAACCAGTAAAACATGCAGCCAATTGATTTGGTGCATTTGCGCATAAGCCGTGCCAACGCCAATTGCGACACAGGCTGGGCCGAGAATAAGGAAAGGGGCCCGCATTGTCCCGAGAAGAGATTTAGATGTGTTCAAAAAGCCTCCAAAAGATAAGTGAAATGGTATTTCCTGTTTAGCCGATTATGGCTTATTTGCATCACATTACTGCATGAGACGGGCTGAATTGCCTATTGCGCCAACAACAAGGTGCGGAATTCACCGCAAGCTCTTATTCGTCATTTCTGCCCAATCTTCAGACTTGATTTAATTTGAATAAATAACTATCCTACGTAATCAAGCCAATCCGCCGAATGCGGATGTTCTCCGCGAATGACGGCATGAAAGGCTTCCTGTATCTTACGAGTGATTAGTCCCATCTTGCCGTTGCCGATGGTACGATGGTCAATTTCCGAAACCGGGGTCAACTCGGCGGCGGTACCGCAGGCGAATACTTCATCAGCAATGTACAACTGATCGCGGCCTATCATCGTCTCGGTAACGCTGTAGCCCAATTCCTTGATCAATGTGATAAGCGCATCGCGGGTGATGCCTTCCAAAGTATCGGCGGTGATGGGGGTATAGAACGCGCCCTTGCGAATGACAAACAGGTTTTCCCCAGTACATTCTGCCACATATCCTTGTGGATCCAACATGATGGCTTCATCAAAGCCCAGCCGGATTGACTCTGTTTTGGCCAGCACGCTGTTGGCATAATTGCCGGTTACTTTGGCTTTCGTCATGGAAACATTGGGATGATGCCGGGTAAAGGAAGAAATATTAGCGCGCATCCCGTTGGCAATTTTCTCTTCCCCCAGGTAGGCGCCCATCTCCCAAACCGCAATACCTACCGCAGCTTTTCCGCCATCCAGATTCAGGGTGGGGAATTGGCTGGAATGGTACAGCAACGGACGAATATAGCAGGATGAATAGCCGTTGGCTTTGATAGTATCTTTGGTTGCCTGGCATAATTCTTCGGATGTAAAGGGGAATTCACGAAACCCCAGGATTTTCGCCGAGTTAATCAGGCGATCCATATGCGCCTTCAAGCGGAAGACCGCTGGTCCTTTGGCTGTGCTGTAACAGCGAATACCTTCAAAAACCCCCACGCCATAATGCAAAGTGGTGTTTAAAAATGGCACGGTGGCTTTTTCGGTTTCCACTAGTTTGCCATTCATCCAGATATATTTCGGGTCTGCGGTCATAGATTGGCCTCCAACGCTAGTGATGATTGCTTTACTTTAAGTATGCAATGATTATATCGGTAACTTCAGTTGTTGTGGCGGAACCACCCAAGTCAGCCGTCAGCTTTCCGGCTGCGATGGTCTTTCCCACGGCGGCTTCAATAGCGGCGGCTTCTTTTTCCAGTTTGAGGGAGTACCGTAACAGGAAAGCGGCGCTTAGCACTGTCCCCACCGGGTTGGCAATCCCCTTGCCTGCAATATCTGGCGCGGATCCGTGAATGGGTTCGTACAATCCGAGGTCGCCGCTACCCAATGATGCAGACGGCAGTAGTCCCATTGAACCAGAAAGCACAGAGGCCTCATCCGTTAAGATATCCCCAAAAGTATTCTCAGTAACAATTACATCAAAATCCGCCGGGTTGGTGATTAACCGCATGGCAGCGGTATCCACCAGCATGTTCTCCATCTTGACATCCGGAAAACCAACAGCCACTTCTGCAGCTACCTGTCGCCACAGACGGGAAGATTCAAGGACATTGGCCTTATCAACTGAAGTTAATTTTTTGCGGCGGCCTTGTGCCAACTTGAAAGCCATTTCTACAATCCGGCGAACTTCTTCATCGGAGTATTCCATAGTATCAACGCCTACCCTGCGGCCATCCACAACTTTTTGACCTTTGGGTTGCCCGAAATACAGGCCGCCAGTCAGTTCTCGTACCACCAGCAAATCCACGCCAACCAATTTCTCAGGCCGCAAGGGAGAAGCATTTACCAGACTTGGGTAAAGTTTCACCGGGCGCAGGTTGGCAAAAACCCCCAACCCCTTGCGCAAAGCCAGCAGACCCTGTTCCGGGCGTACTTTCGCGGTCGGGTCGTCCCATTTTGGACCGCCGACCGCACCCAATAAAACTGCATCCGCCGCCTGGCAGGCCTTCAAAGCCGCGTCGGTTAGCGCGGTTCCCGATGCATCGATTGAACAACCGCCTGCAAGGTGTTCGGTAAACTTGAATTGATGACCAAAATTTTCTTCAACAACCTGCAGCACGCGCACGGCGGCTGCGACCACCTCGGGACCGATTCCGTCGCCGGGCAGCAGAACAATATTTGCTTGCATGAACTACACTCCTTCAGGAGAGATTGGGTGTACTACCATCAATCCATATTCTATGGAATCGACCAGTGCAAGCCAGGACGCTTCGATCACGTTGGTACCAGCACCGACAGTATTCCATATCTCTGTATCGTTCTGGGTTTCAATCAGCACACGTGTCATGGCACTTGTCCCACTTTTTCCATCCAGAATACGAACCTTGTAGTCAGATAGATGGAAGCTATCAATCGCCGGGTAATGTGCGATAAGGGCTTTCCGCAAGGCCATATCAAGAGCGTTGACCGGGCCGTTGCCTTCAGCAGCGGTGTGCATAATTTCATCGCCAACCTGTACCTTGACGGTGGCTTCGGAGAATAACCCACGGCCGCGGCGGTGTTCCACCTGCGCGGCAAAATCGATCAGTTCAAAGGGCGATTTATAGTTCTTCTCCAGACGTTTGAACAACATCATCACTGAAGCCTCGGCAGCCTCAAATGAGAACCCTCTTGATTCGAGTTCTTTAACGGTCTGCAATACTTCGGCAGCCTGACCTTCATGCTCCAATTCAATGCCGTATTCTTCGGCTTTGCTGACCAGATTTCCCTTGCCTGAAAGTTCAGAGACGATTACTTCCATGCGATTGCCAACCATTTCTGGGTCTATATGCTGGTAAGACTGGCTGGTACGGCGCATGGCTGCCACGTGGATGCCGCCCTTATGCGCGAATGCCGCCCGTCCGACGTACGCCATGTGTTCATCCGGTGATAAATTGGCAATTTCTGCCACATAGTGAGAAAGGTCAAATAAATGCGTCAACTGGCCTTTGGGAAGGGCATTGATACCCATCTTTAGCTCCATATTCGGGATGATGGAACACAGATTGGCATTGCCGCAGCGTTCACCGTAGCCATTTATGGTTCCTTGCACCTGAATACAGCCCTCACGAACGGCTAGAATGGAATTGGCCACAGCACATTCGCCATCATTATGAGCATGAATACCCAGGGGTGCGTCAATTTTTGAGCGCACATCGCGCACAACATCTGTCACTTCCCAGGGCATTGCTCCGCCATTGG
>JBAWYZ010000234.1:0-4231 GCA_037143255.1 Leptolinea sp.
CTAAACATTTTTTGAGGGTATAATTTTACTGTGCTGGTTTTATCCAGGCAAAGTCTAAAATGAACCCATCTCAACCGCAAACCCCTCCGACCCAGCGCCTCAAGGGTGCCATTGAACGCATCACCTTCCAAAACGAAGACAACGCTTTTACAGTCGCCAAATTGATCCCTGCCGGGCAGCGCAGTGAAGTCACGATTATAGGGAAAATGGTCGGCGTCCATGTGGGGGAACTAGTCAGTCTGAGCGGATCATGGATCAAGAACCCTGAATATGGACAGCAATTCGAGGTTCACTCCTACACCGTAGAATTGCCAGCTACAGTCGAAGGCATTCGCAAATACCTCGGAAGCGGGCTGATCAAAGGCATCGGTCCCGTATTTGCGCGGCGCATCGTGGATCATTTCAAAGCCGCCACCCTGGAAATAATCGAAAACCATTCCGAACGTCTCATGGAAGTGGAAGGTCTCGGGAATAAGCGCGTGGCTATGATCGGTCAGGCATGGGAGTCGCAGAAGCAAATCAAGGAAATCATGCTTTTCCTGTACGGGCACGGCGTCAGCACCTTGCTTGCGGTCAAGATATTCCACCAATACGCTGACCAGTCGATCAACGTGATCACCCAAGACCCATACCGCATGGCACGCGATATCTATGGAATTGGGTTTAAAACAGCCGACAAGATCGCAATGCAAATCGGCATCCAGGCGGACGCCCCTTCCCGAATTCAAGCCGGCTTGCTCTATGCGATGGGTGCAATCAGTGACGAAGGACATTGTTTTGCGCTCCGAGATCAGTTGTTGGGGCAAGCCCAAAAGTTGTTGGAAGTCGGCTTACCCAATTGCGCCCAGGAACTTGATGTGCTCATCACAACCCAGGATTTGATAACGGAAGACGAAGCCATATACCTGCCACCTTTTTATCACGCAGAACAAGCTACGGCTGATAAGCTGAGGGAGATGCTTTCTTCGCATCTCGACCGCCTTGAGAAACTCAAAGTACAGGGTTGGGAAGAGGTTCTCAGCATGTTAGACAATACAGAGTCTATTCGCTTGACGGATGAACAAAAAGCGGCGGTGCGAACGACGCTGACTCAAAAGGTGAGTGTCATTACCGGCGGACCGGGAACCGGTAAGAGCACGATCCTGAGTACAATCGCATCCATCTTACGCAAACTCGGGGGTAGTGTCCTTCTGGCTGCACCAACCGGACGAGCCGCCAAACGCCTCAGTGAACTAACCGACTGCAAGGCGAAAACAATCCACCGTCTGTTGGAATACTCGCCCATTGCCAGGACTCGCTTTGTACGTGACCGAGAAAATCCCCTCGATAGCGATCTGATCATCATCGATGAAACCTCGATGGTGGACATTCTTCTGATACACCACCTTCTCAACGCAATCGAGAATGGCAGCCATTTGCTCCTGGTAGGCGATGTTGACCAACTTCCCTCCGTCGGACCGGGGAACGTTCTACGCGACCTGATTGCCTCTGGCTCGATCCCGGTTACCCGTTTGCAAACCATCTTTCGCCAGGAGAAGGATAGTTATATCGTCCTCAACGCCCATAATATCAATCAGGGAAAGCAACCTGTCTTTCCCAAGAACGCCAGCGACTTCTTTCTCTTCCCAGCCGAGGAAGCTGAGAAGGCGGCTGAGTGGGTATTGGATGTTGTAACCAACCGGATTCCCAATCGCTTTGGTTTCAATCCACGCACGGACATTCAAGTTCTTTGCCCGATGCACCGCGGGGCAGCCGGAGTTGGGGAACTCAATCTGCGCTTGCAAGAAGCCCTCAATCCACCCGCAGACAGCAAGCCGGAAGTCCGTAGAATGCATAACATCCTCTTTCGCCAGGGTGATCGGGTGATGCAGATCCGCAATGATTACGAGCGATTGGTGTTCAATGGGGACATGGGCTGGATTAGTTTAATTAATCCAGAAGACCAGGTTCTCCAAGTCCATATGGATGATCGGGAAGTGAGTTATGAATTTTCCCAACTTGACGAATTGGTACATGCCTATGCAATCAGCATTCATAAATCTCAGGGTTCAGAATACCCGGTGGTGGTGGTTCCCCTACTAACCCAACATTACATGATGCTTCAACGTAACTTGGTTTATACCGCTGTGACTCGCGCTCGAAAACTGGTTGTCCTGATCGGTAACCAAAAAGCGATGGCTATCGCGGTACGGAATAACCGCATCGCCCAGCGTAATACCAGGCTGGCACAGAAGCTGAAAGTGACTGGATTACGAGAGGTGGTCAGATATTAATATCTGCCAAAGTCCTAAACTCGGGCACATCTTGGTCATGGCTCGATTCGCCCATAGATTTTCGAAAAGATATGGAATTTTTCAGCAATGGATAGAATACATTCGTCTTTATTCGTTTACCCACTGAAAGCGACGCTTTAACTGATTGAAATATTGAGGAGAAATCTTTTTATCATGCTGCAGGCGTCCGATAATAATCCCTGGCGCGATTCCAAGACGTTGTGCGAACATATTTATATCTTCATGGCTGTAATGTGTACCCCGAGGATGAAAATTCTGTAATTCTTCAGGTGGAATGAGGAAATTGGCAGAAAATTTATCTGCTGCGGCTTCTTCTCCTTGATATTTTTCGCTAACTTCATTATCGCCTTCTACAAACACATCGCGTTTACCATGCAATAAGATATGGGCAGATTCGTGAAAAAAGGTGAACCAGAGTTGATCATCTGTCTTATAACGTAAACTGAGCATGACCATAGCTTTCGTCGGGGTCAGCCAGCGAGTTGCACCACAAGTACGCGTTCCCGGTATTTCTGGTACGAAAACGACAGCAACACCCGCTTGGGAGCAGAGTTCGGTTAATTGAGGTAGAAATACCTTGGAAGACTCAGATGTCAAATTACGGATCTGCTGCAAAGCCTCGTGAAAGCGATTTTCATCGTAAGGGGCGCATTGAATTTTTTGCGCTTCCAGTTCACCTTTTCTCAGCCATGCAGAAACGGCGGCAGGATCAGCAGCAAAAGTAGGGGACTGGCGATAGGCAACTTGGGCTCCTTGCCATATGTCCTGCCATTGGATAGGTGAAGCAACTCCAAAGAAGCGTAATAACTCTTCGATTTGGTCAATAGGATCATCGTAATCCATGATCCATCTCAGCTTTATCATCGCTCGAACTGGGAATTTCTTCATCCAGGGCACATGCTCTGTAAGGGTTTTTCTTTCTTCTTGGCGAGAAAACCACTCACGGTAGTTTCGTTCGCGATTATTCCAAAAACTAGCAGGCGTCCCTAACACGCGTTCCAATTGGAGGGCTGTCTCTGGTGTAATCGCCGTTTTGCCTTTGATGATTTCATTAATCGTTTTCTTCGGACGACCAGTCCGCTTTGCTAATTCAGCTTGCGACATGCCTCTTTCTTCGATGATTTCAAATAGTGTTTCACCGGGGGGAGATACAAAATCTGGTACATATTGATTTTGAATCGGGTTACTCATGGGTATCCTCTATTCCTTGTATTTCTATAATCCTTACATTAATCCAATCAATCCCCCGATCTGGTTTGAGAGCAGGGGGTTGGTCAGCCGGGATAATTATTAATCGCCAAGGATGATCTAAATCTAATGAAACTTGACCGTGTCGATTGCCAACCAATTCATGACAACGGCCAGGTAACAATCTCATATCCTCAAGATTGTTCGCGGCCTGCAGATCATCCAGTCGTCGTCGAATTTTCTTTGCCCGAAGTTCTCCTTGACGCCTCTTCGAGAGTTTGAAGTTATTACATTCATCCTGAAAGTCTTTATCTCGAAATCGGATTTCCAAAGTTCATCCCAATGTGTGTTCAAAAATATTATTAACGGATGGGGTTAATAATATTATACACTATATTTACTCTTATCGCAAGCGTTCGAAAAGACGAAATACCCAAAGAATCTGGCAACGGCAAGCTATCACACCTGCGGATCCCGTAATCCCAAAATTGTAAGTCATGGCTATTTAATCCAATCCATCGTCATTTTTAACATCATTCGCCTAATGTGGAATCGAAAAAGAGTTAACAAAAAGAGTGAATATCCTCAAGCGTAAGGTGAAAATCCAAACTTGAAGAGGCGTTTCCATGGTATCCATCCATAACGGACATTTTGACAATAGTGTGTATTCTCGTATTTGATTGGAATCAAGAAGAAGGCAACAAATTCTTCAAAGGAATAGTTGGAAAGAAACCCGAGTTTACAGATAG
>JBAWYZ010000235.1:0-4199 GCA_037143255.1 Leptolinea sp.
CACCACTATACATCAGATTGTGTTTGTGGTATAAGGAATTCACCCTGCCGTGTTCGTGATGCTGCAAATGCGGTTTTGCGCCAACATTTAAAAAATGGATCTCTATCTTTCAGCGGTGACGCGATAGGCCTCGGCCAAGGCGGATCTTCTGGGTCAGGATCCTACCTGCGTAAGCAGGTGCAAAACTTCGTAGCACATCGGCATGGCGGGGTTTTTCTGAAATAAATGACACAAGATACCAAACGGGGTTGAACGATGTGCGTTACTTGATTCTAAAAATCTATTTTGTGTATTTCGTGTTTTATAGTTTAGTTTCTTTGCAATTAATAAAGAGGGCATATTTTCCAAAGAAGTATGCCCTCATTTTTCTATTCTTGAAAAGCAGATGGCTTACTGCCTCTGCCAACCCCAAAGTATTGAAAGCCCATACTTTTCAATGCCTTTTCATCCCATAAATTTCGGCCATCCATGATTACGGGTTGACGCATAAGTGGGAATATTCGTGAAAAATCAATTTGCTTAAATTCATTCCATTCTGTTGCCAGAACAAGTGCATCCGCCCCTTCGGCCAATTGGTACGGATTATCACAAAGCTGCACCTTCACTAAAAGCTGGGCAGCGTTTTCCATCGCCTGAGGATCATACGCTTTGATGTGTGCCCCTTCATTTTGCAGTAAATGGATAACTTCCAATGCAGGCGCTTCCCGAATGTCATCAGTATTCGGTTTGAAGGAAATACCCAGAATGCCGATAGTCTTATCATTCAATCCACCCAGCGCTTTACGCAGCTTGTAAACCAACCGCCGCCGCTGATTGCGGTTGATCTCCATGACGGCTTGCAGCAATTGCGGGTGCGTGCCATGCAGCACAGCCATGTGTGCCAGCGCTTTTACATCCTTCGGGAAGCATGAACCTCCCCAACCCAGTCCGGCGTCAAGAAAAGCGCTGCCAATGCGTTTATCCAATCCCATACCCTGGGCGACTACCTTTACATCCGCGCCCAATTCTTCGCAAACATTGGCAATCTCATTGATAAATGAGATGCGCGTTGCCAAAAACGCATTGGATGCATACTTAATCATTTCGGCTGTTCTTAAGTCCGTGATTAACACCGGACAACGCAATGGTGAATACAACTCAGCCACCTTTTCCGCCGCACTTCGATCTTCCGACCCCAGTACGACCCGGTCAGATTGCATAAAATCATTGATGGCTGAGCCTTCGCGTAAAAATTCAGGATTGGAAACGACATTCAATTCCAATGGCCGGCCGTTGCGGCGCTTTTGAATGACTTCTGCCACCCAATCTCCGGTGCCAACTGGAACGGTAGATTTATTTACCACAATGATCTTGCTCTCAACTAGGTCTGCAATGGATTCCGCGGCCTGCCGGACATATTGCAAATCAGCCTCGCCATCCACCCCAGAAGGTGTCCCAACTGCAATTAAGGCAAACTCTGCATCCTTCATGGCAACTTGATAATCGGTTGTAAAAATCAACCGGCCAGCCTTGACATTTTGCTCTACCAATTGCTGCAATCCCGGCTCATAGATTGGCATTATCCCCTTATGCAGCTTGGAAATCCGGGTTTCATCTACATCCAAACAATGAACAGAATTTCCCAAATCTGCAAAACAAGTTCCTGTAACCAGACCAACATAACCGGTACCAATGACACAAATTTTACTCATATTTACCCTCCGAGACCCAAATTATACTGGAAGTTATGACAAATTCCATATTCAGTTGCCGGACACTTTTCAGAATTGGGATGATCGATTTTTTACTCAAAGGTATAATCTATTTATTGGTATCTGCTCAGATTGCTTTTTTTGGCATAATCGAAAGGGAACCAAGAAAAACACAAAAAGATGCTGATAGCGTGCAATACATGGTATCCAGTGAAATATTTATCTTTGGACAGCATAGTTTTTATCCGTATTTTCGTGTTTTTCAATTATTTCGTGGTTAAATATTAAATTATGTTTGGAGGAATAAAATGTCTGCATTAATTATCAACGGAACGGAAATCGCTCAACAACTACGCATTGATGTTGCAAAAGAAGTTGCAGAAAGAGTGCAGGCCGGCAAACCCAAACCTGGGTTGGCTACCGTCCTGGTTGGAGACAATCCGGCATCGCATGTTTATGTTCGGTCCAAACAAAAAGCCTGTGCCGAGGCAGGAATTGACTCTTTTGGATTTGATCTGCCGGCCAGCGCCTCGCAGCAAGAAGTGCAAAACTTGGTCAAAAAACTCAATAATGATCCCAAAGTTAATGGGATTCTCGTTCAACTTCCGCTGCCAAAAGGACTGGATGAAGAAGATGTTTTGAGCGCCATTCGTCTGGAAAAAGATGTGGATGGGTTTCACCCGATCAATATCGGTCGGCTGGCCCAAAAAGGACGCGATCCATTGTTTGTTCCCTGCACACCTTCAGGTTGTATGCTGCTGCTCGAGAAATTTATGCCGCAAATTGAAGGCAAGAAAGCCGTGGTTCTTGGCCGGTCTAATATAGTTGGAATGCCGGTCGCACTTTTGCTTGTGCGCGCCAATGCCACGGTCACTATCTGCCACTCCCGGTCAAACGACTTACCCGGAATCATCCGGCAGGCTGATATTTTGATTGCCGCGGTTGGCAGACCGGAAATGGTTCGGGGAGATTGGTTAAAACCCGGCGCCGTCATCATCGATGTAGGGATCAATCGGGTTGATGATGTCTCCAAACCCAAAGGCTACCGTCTGGTAGGAGATGTGAATTACCAGGAAGCGCTTGAAGTTGCCGGCGCCATTACCCCTGTGCCAGGCGGTGTTGGCCCTATGACGATTGCCATGCTGTTGAAGAACACGCTTACTGCATCTAAAATTGCGAACGATTAACCGGCTAAAACTTTATGGCAAGCCTTCTTGTTAAAAACGCCGATGTATTGGTCACGATGAATGAAACCCGCCAGGAAATTCAACGTGGCGGTCTCTATGCAAAAGACGGCTTTATCCTCCAGGTTGGATCAGAAAAAGATTTACCAACAACTGCGGATGAAGTTCTTGATCTAACCGGTTACCTGGTTCTTCCGGGACTAATAAACACACACCACCACTTTTATCAAACGCTGACCCGCGCCGTTCCCGCCGCACAGGATGCTAACTTGTTCAACTGGTTAAAAACACTATATCCCATTTGGGCGCGTATGAATCCCGAGGATATCTTCATCTCCACTGAGACTGCCCTGGCGGAACTGGCGCTTTCCGGGTGTACGACTGCTTCTGATCATCTTTATCTGTTTCCCAACGGTTCAAAACTGGATGACGAAATCCATGCGAGCAAAGAAGTGGGCATCCGGCTGCACGCCTCACGCGGTTCGATGAGTTTAGGCGAAAGTAAAGGCGGTCTTCCACCTGACAGTGTTGTGGATACAGAAGAGAACATCCTGCGTGATTCCCAACGGCTGATTGAGGCCTACCATGATCCCAAAGCTGGTTCGATGCTGCAAATCGTTCTGGCGCCCTGCTCTCCTTTCAGTGTCACCGGTGATTTAATGCGGGAAAGTGCGAAATTAGCCCGGCAGTATGGCGTTCATCTGCATACTCACCTGGCCGAGACACAGGATGAAGAAGCCTTCTGCCAGCAAAAATTCGGATACCGCCCGGTTGGCTATATGCAATCTGTTGAATGGGTTGGTGAGGATGTTTGGTTTGCTCATTCTGTGCATGTTCGTAAAGAAGAAATCAAGATATTTGCCCATGAAGGATGTGGAGTGGCACATTGCCCGTCTTCTAATATGCGACTGGCCAGCGGCATTGCTCCTGTCAGAGAGTACATGGCTGCCGGAGTAAAACTGGGGCTCGGCGTGGATGGATCTGCCAGTAATGACGGATCGCACATGTTGGGCGAAGCTCGCCAAGCCTTATTATTGGCGCGCTTGCAAGCTGGATTAGAAGGGGCATCCCTTTCCGATGAAAACGCCCCGCCGCTGCTCACCGGCCGCCAGGCATTGGAACTTGCCACGCGCGGTGGGGCTTCTGTATTAGGTCGCACAGATATTGGATCACTCGAAGCAGGTAAGTGTGCCGATTTTATCGCTATTAAATTGGATAAACTCGCCTATGCCGGCGCCTTACACGATCCGGTTTCTGCAGCCATTTTCTGCGCTCCGCAAAATGTAGATTATAGTTTTGTACACGGAAAAATGATCATAAAAGA
>JBAWYZ010000236.1:0-4188 GCA_037143255.1 Leptolinea sp.
GGAAGAGCCAACTACTTTATCTGGAGAGTCGGCAGTATTTCTTCGCAAGACATTGCGGTCCGGCTCCAGAATCGAAAGCCCGGGAACGGTGATTATTCTGGGGGATGTCAACCCCGGTGCAGAGATATTTGCCGGTGGGAATGTCATCATTTGGGGAAGAATGCGCGGAATCGCCCTAGCCGGAAGCGGTGGAGATGAAACTGCCATCGTTTGCGCCCTTGAAATGACCCCCTTGAATATCCGCATTGCCGGGTTAAGCTTTGAAGGAAAGCCGCGCAAAGGCAAACCCCAACCCGAGTTTGCTTCAATTATCTCAGGGACTGTTATCATTCAGCCTTGGAAACATTCTACTTATTGAGGTATGTGCATGACAGCAAAGGTCGTAACTGTAACATCCGGAAAAGGCGGGGTGGGAAAAACCACCACAACCGCAAACCTGGCCGTGGCGCTCAGCATGGATGGTGCGAAGGTTGTTTGTATTGATGGCGATATTGGATTGCGAAATCTGGATGTAATCATGGGGCTTGAAAACCGGATTGTTTATGACCTGGTGGATGTTGTGGAAGGGCGCTGCCGTTTACGACAGGCGATGATTCGCGACAAGCAAAACCCTGAACTATATCTGATTCCTGCGGCGCAAACACGTGACAAAAGCTCTGTTTCACCCAGTGATATGGTGCGTCTGTGCGATGAACTTCGCGCGGATTTTGATTGGATATTGATTGATTCGCCCGCCGGAATTGAACGCGGTTTTCGGAATGTACTTGCCCCGGCGGATATCGTTATCGTGGTAACTAATCCTGAAGTATCAGCCGTGCGGGATGCTGATCGGATTATCGGATTGGTAGAAGCCGAAGAAAAAGGCCCAGCTCAACTGGTGATAAATCGCCTAAACGCCAGCATGGTAAAACGCGGTGATATGCTCAGTGTGGAGGATGTGACCGAATTATTAGCGGTGAAGTTGATAGGAATTGTTCCCGAGGATGAAATGGTAATTTCCAGCGCGAATCGCGGAACACCGGTTGCGAGTGATACCAAATCTCGCGCGGGGCAGGCTTTTCATGATATTGCCCGCCGTCTTCAAGGTGAAGAGATAGCCTTTCCTTCATTAGAAGTTAAAGAAGATTTCTTCAAGAAGTTGTTCCGGGTAAATTAGCCAGGAGGGAACGAGAATGCCCAGTTGGATGGATCGAATTTCAGGTTCCCGAGCAAATAGCGCAAATCAGGCCAAGGAGAGGCTGAAATTGGTATTAATCCACGACCGAACTGATTTGACTAACGAAGAAGTGGACCAAATGAAAGCTGAACTGATGAGCGTCATTCGCAAGTATATTGAAATTGACCCCGGCGCGATGCGCATCGTCATCAACCATGACGGCCGCGAACAACGCCTGGTAGCTGATGTTCCGCTGCGCGCCGGGCAACGCCGCAGAATCGGATAATTTGTAGAGGTTTATGTATCGTTTACAAAACTGGCGCCATTTTGATTACTGGTTATTTGGCGCCGTTACCATTCTTTGTATTTTCGGCATCATAATGATCCGCTCGGCTGTAGCGGGTTCGATCGAGATTATCGATTCGCCAAACCGACAAACCTACTTTGTGATAGCCGGCCTTATTGTTGTTTTGATAACCGCGGCTTTAGATTATCACTTATTGGGAAACATGGCGCGGTTTCTGTACATATTCGCGCTGGTTTCACTGGTCGTCATCTACGTGTATGGTCAGGCCCGATTTGGGTCCGCCCGTTGGCTGGACACAGGTGTAATTCTGATCCAACCGGCTGAACTGGCCAAGATTATCATGGTGATAGTGCTAGCTGATTTCTTTGCTCGGCATCAACATGATAAACATGATCTGATCTGGGTTGGCAAAAGCGCCGCCCTCACATTTGGTGTAGTCGTTTGGATTTTATTGCAGCCTAACCTGAGCACCTCCATTGTGATTATTGTTTTGTGGGTTTCCATGCTTTGGATTAGCGGTCTACCGGCAAAATATATCCTGCTGTTTGCCGGGCTGGGGTTTGTATTTGCGCTGGTTTTATTCCCTTTTCTCCAATCGTATCAACAATTAAGACTTATCAATTTCATCTTCCCCGACCCAAATGCACGGCATGGCAATAGTTATAATGTTGACCAGGCGCTTATCACCATTGGTTCCGGCGGTTGGTTCGGAATGGGCTATGGGCACGGTACCCAGGTACAGTTGCGTTTCCTAAAAGTTCGCCATACCGACTTCATTTTTTCAGCCATGGCGCAAGAATTTGGATTCATCGGCACAGTTCTGGTCATTGGCATGTTAGTATTCGTAATCTACCGCTGTTTTCGGGTAGCGGTTGAAGCTCAGGAAATGTTTGGCTCTCTGATTGCTTATGGTATTGGTACACTCATGTTCTTTCAAACGGCGGTCAATATTGGCGTTAACCTAAATGTGATCCCCGTTACCGGTCTGGTACTCCCGTTCATCAGTTACGGCGGTAGTTCCTTATTATCAACCGTTATGGCGATTGGCCTGGTTGAAAGCGTTGCCCTGCGGCGCAAGCCGTTGGATTATTAAATTACTTTGGAGTTTCATGACAAATCCCAATAATCCCGTCCGCGTCCGTTTTGCCCCTTCACCAACCGGGCATTTGCATCTGGGGGGCGCCCGAACCGCATTGTATGACTATTTATTAGCCAGACAAACCCGCGGTCAATTTATCCTGCGTATTGAAGACACTGACCAAAAACGGTTGGTTGAAGGAGCCGAAGAAGAATTGATGGCTGGTTTGCGCTGGCTCGGCTTAAAATGGGATGAAGGTACCGATATTGGCGGGCCGTACAGTCCATACCGGCAGTCGGAACGAAAGGATTTGTACCAGAAGTATGCCCTCCAGATGATTGAAACCGGTCACGCTTTTTACTGCTTCTGCACGCCGGATCGGCTGGATAGAGTACGCACCGAACAGCAAAAAGCAAAGATGATCCCGCATTATGACGGTACCTGCCGCCGATTAGAACCGGAAGAAACCCGCCGCCGGGTGGAAGCCGGTGAAAAGCATGTCATCCGCTTCAGAACACCGCAGGAAGGTTCTACAACGGTTATAGACATGCTGCGCGGCGATATCACCATAGAGAATAAGAATATTGACGATTACATTCTGGTCAAGTCAGACGGGCTGGCGCTGTATCACCTGGCCGCCATGGTAGATGACCACCTGATGAAAGTCTCACATGTTATCCGCGGTTCAGAATGGCTTCCTACTCTTCCATTGCACAGTATGATTTATCGGGCATTGGGCTGGCAGGAACCAACCTGGGTGCACCTATCGGTTTTCCTAAAACCAACCGGCAAGGGGAAAATGAGCAAACGCGAAGCCGCCGACCTGGTCAAAGATGGTCACTCCATTTTCATCAAAGACCTTGAGGGGCTGGGATATTTGCCTGAGGCGGTTGTAAATTGGATTGCGCTGATGGGTTGGAGTTTTGACGACCATACAGAATTTTTTACCCTGCCGGATTTGATTGAGAAATTCAGCCTGGGGCACCTGAATCCGTCCCCGGCCGCCATCAACTTTTCAAAATTGGACCATTTCAACGGGTTGCACATCCGCGCACTTACGGTGGATGAATTTGCCAAACGCATCAAACCTTTCTTTGAAGCAGCCAATCTTAAGCCGGATGATGCCACCCTGTTAAAAATTGCGCCCATTATTCAAGAGCATGTGGCAACGCTGGATGAAGCGCCAGAGTTCGCCGGTTTCTTCTTCCGTGCATCCGTGGAACCAAAGGTGGAGGATTTGATTGCCAAAGGTTTGACAGCAGCACAATCCGTTGATGTAGCGCGACGCAGCCTGGCGGTATTGGAAACGGCAACAGAAATGACACCTGGGGCTGCTGAACCACCCATGCGGATGTTGGTGGAAGAACTGGGTCTTTCAGCAGGTCAGGTGTTTGGCATTCTGCGCACGGCTGTGACCGGGCAGAAGGTGAGTCCGCCATTGTTTGAGAGCATGGAGATCATTGGTAAGGCGGAAGTGGTAAAAAGGATGAAGAAGGCTATCAGCCTGTTGGAGGCAGCCGGTTAATTTGACACTTCTTCGCCCCGGTGGTATATTTGGTACGGATGAACCACTCTGGGGGCTCGTCTAATGGCAGGACAGCAGACTCTGAATCTGTATGTAGAGGTTCGACTCCTTTGCCCCCAGCT
>JBAWYZ010000237.1:0-4182 GCA_037143255.1 Leptolinea sp.
ATACTGAGTCTGGTGAACTCAGGCTCCTTTCGAAGCCCCTATCCCTTTAGGGTAGAGGTAGTTCACTATCATCCGCCAAAATCGCCAGACTCGCCACATGACGGGCATAGCGATCAAACAGCCGATAATTATACACATACATCCGACGAGCAAATTCTGTATCCTTATAACCTTGAATTTCGACATGAATCAGAACCCATGCTTCGCTACCATCTTTTTTCCATACCTTTACCAGTTTGTCCACCAGCCGTCTGCCGATTTCAGCATCCCGAATCACCCGCTGCAGTTCTTTATCCAGAAATGCATACCCCTTGGTCCAGTCGATTTCCCTGGATGCACGAGGGAAAAAGAATGCCATGAAATCCTTAAAATACCGATCCAGTATCTCTTTCCATGGACTGTCATAATCTGAACGCAAATGTTTCATAAACCGATGAGCCTTCCAGCACTTGTAAAATCAATTTGATATTCATAATTTTACACTGTATATAAAATAAACGATTTTATAAAGAATTTTGTTTGCAGAACCAGACAGCCAAGAAAAAAATCCTGGTTCTCCGTAATTAATCGCTCTTTCCCGGCGAACAACCGGAAAGCACCAAAAATCAATTTGAATTTTAACTGAAACTCCTGTATAGGGAATCAGAAAATTTAGATAAAACCTGTCAACAGGTTTCAAAAACGGCGAAGGATTTTCGTTTTATGATGAAGCGACACGTCCTGTTGTAGTGTTATGTTTTTTATATACTTCATGTTGTGTTTGCGTTGGCACGGCAATGATAAATACTGTTATTGCGGTAGTAATATATTGATAAGAATTTAAGAATTTACTTGATTTAACGTTAATTATCTGCAATAGAAAAAAGTGAAAGAGTTAGGAAATTTGTGAAAGGAGGTGGTATTTTCAGTTATTGTCTTGATTTAATTGATTATTAGGTTGGTTATCCATTTAATTGAAATTATTTGAGGAGGGACTCAGAATGAAGAAATTATCCGTATTGTTGGTCGCGGCCATTGTGGTACTTGCCCTTGCCATGCCGGCAGCAGCATTTGAAAATGAATTTGGTGGGTATTGGAGAACTAGATTTTTTACAGACATTGGCTTTTCCGGGTCTGATAGTGCAGTGAGAAACCAGGATACGAACGCAGTTGATACCCGTACTCGGCTTTTTTACACCGCAAAATTCAGTGAAAACCTGAAGTTCGTCAACAAGTTTGAACTCAATGCGACCTGGGGCGGGAACGGCGGTTACGGCCAGGTTGGTGCTGATAACTCAGGCGCTGATACGTTTAGGGTGAAAAATTCATACGTCGATTTCAAGCTGGCGGAACAGCGCTTCACGATCGGTATTCAGAATTTCCAACTTGCCAGAGGATACATTATTGATGATGATGCTTCCGGCGTTAAAGCCATGTTCAAAGTCAATGATTCTATTTATCTGCCGTTGATTTTCATGAAGATGTATGAAGGTGGTTATGGCAAGATTGCCGGCAGTTCTGCATCCAATTACGACCTGAATGCTTATGTGTTTTATCCCACTCTCTACATCAACAAAGAGAACACCTTAAAACCCCACATTGCCTACATGACGTCCGAAAATGGGTCACTTGCAACGGCAAAAAATACTAACTTCTTCAACGACCCAACATCTGCAACCTATTTGCCGGGCGTAACAAAAGTAGATCTGTGGACCGCTGGATTGGAATATGACGGCAAGATCGGGATATTCGACTTGGGCGCAACCGGTATTTTTCAGTTTGGTAATGTAACCGTTCCGGCGGCTGCTTATGGTGGTCATGACCAACTGAATTTTAACGGCAATTTGTTTGACCTTTTCGGTGGTGTCAATTTGGGGCCAACCAATGTTCACGTCAAAGGGATTTATTCTTCTGGTAACAAGCACGATGAAGACCCTGCAAAATCTGGTAATCTTGCAGGATTCGTCACTCCTGGTAAGAGAGACACCTGGGGAGCTTCTTATTACTGGGCGGAAATAATGGGTGAAGGCATAGTTGATAACCAGGCACCTGCTGGTGCTCCTGATGACAAAATTTCCAATGTGTATATTGCCAATTTGGGCGGCAGCTATAAGCTCCTTGCTGATCTGAAGTTTGCCGCTGATCTTTGGTGGGCGAATCGCGCTCAGGACGTTGCGATTGCTACTACACCAGGGCAACCCCAAAAATACAGCAGCACTCTGGGTACGGAGCTTGACTTGGTTGCCACCTATACCATCGTGGACAACCTGAAACTTGATCTGATCGGCGCCTATCTGTGGGCCGGTGATTGTATTACCATGGCTGTTGATCCAAAAGGAAGCACCAATCCGATTGAATTGGCTGCTCAGTTTTCGCTTGCTTTCTAAGCTAAGCTTAAACGCCTGATTTAAAGTTTTGGAAGCCGGCTGGGAATTTTCCCAGTCGGCTTTTTTTATGCCCAGTTTTCTTCTTGAGCAGCGCGCTCTACCTTCCAGGATCGAATATTCCCTGCTCCTTTTTTATTGGATCGGCATAATGTATCAACGAACCCCACAGATGGAACCCCTTCTTCCTTCCGGATCACCTGATCTTGAAGATACGGCAAGGGAAATCGTCAGCCACTCGGCAGCGCTTGGTGGACAGCTTCATCCGGTTACCCGTGATTCTGTGTAGCGCTTCTGCGCATCATCAATAGCTATTACTCCAACCTCATCGAGGGGCACCACACTCACCCCATCGATATCGAACGCGCCATGCGGCAGGACTACGCCGATGATCCGGCCATGCGGGACCTGCAACTGGAAAGCCTTGCACATATTCACTCCCAACGTTCCGTGGAAACTCGTCTCCTGGATGAACCGGACCTCAACATCGCCGGACCGAATTTTATCGTCTGGCTCCACCGCATTTTTTATGAAAAGCTTCCATCGGACCTGAAACACGTCAGAAACAAAGAAACAGAAGAAACCGTCAAGATTACCCCCGGCGAGCTGCGGCTTCGTGAGGTTGTCGTCGGACACCATGTCGGCCCGGAGGCCGCGACTCTGCCCGTTTTCCTGGATCGTTTTGCCTCTTTTTACAGTCCTGCGGCCTTCCACGGTCTGAAGCCGATTGTCGCAGCCGCTGCTTCCCACCATCGCTTGATGTGGATTCATCCATTTCTCGACGGCAATGGCAGGGTAGTGCGGCTTTACACCGATGCCTGTTTTTATCGACTTCCGCTGTCTGGCTACGGACTTTGGAATGTCAGCCGCGGCCTTGCCCGACGCAGGGATGAATACATGGCAGCGATTATTGCCGCCGATGCGCATCGCCGAAATGACACCGATGGACGCGGCAACCTTTCGAATGAAGGATTGGTTCATTTTTGCCGGTTTTTTTTGGATGTATGCCTCGATCAGATTGTCTTCATGAACGGATTGCTCGGACTGGACAATATCCTGGACAGGATAAACGGGTATGTAAACATGCGGATGGCCCGGCTAATCCCGGAGCCCCTGCCGAATTTCCCGCTGCTCAAACCGGAAGCTGCTTATATGCTTCAGGAGGCGTTTCTGCGCGGACATGTTGCCAGGGGTGAAATCATTCGAATCTCTGGCATGGCTGAACGGACAGGCCGAATATTGCTGGGGCAGCTTCTGACCGAAGGACTGCTGCAGTCCGATTCTCCCAAAGGCCTTGTCAAAATCGGTATTCCGGTCCATGTGGCCGGATATCTGTTTCCGGATATTTAATGGCAAAAACGCATAGGTCTATAAATTATGGCTTTTTATTTTCATGTGATTTCAATATTATATAATCTCTCAAAAAGGATGCCGTGATTTCCAACACAATGTTCACCTGCGAAGTCAGGTGCAACAGATGGTTAGGAGTTCGTAAAACTACAATAACTTCGGCATGATTTCAAACTCTAACTTTGAGCGGTAAAAGCAGACATCGAATTCCATGAAAAAATTAGTTTGTCCAAGAATCAGTGGCGCATCAGTCTTAACCCACGCAAAAACCAGACGTACAGGTTCAAAATCTCCTATTTTTGCTATCGCAGTCAACGGTGTTGCCGGAAAATTCCCCAGATTGCCTGCCAGCCGGATATTTGCTTTCCGGTCATCCCATATTTCCCCAAGTCGAATGCCTATTTCATACGGAATCACACTGACCGTTGCGCCGCTGTCAACCAGACCGACAACCTCAGCCTGCCGATTG
>JBAWYZ010000238.1:0-4178 GCA_037143255.1 Leptolinea sp.
CGCTGGAAAAACGCTATCTCCGTAAAGATGGCAGCAGTGTTACAGCAATTATGAGCACTGCACTTCTGCGGGATGCACAGAGCAATCCCTTGTTCTTTATCACAAATGTGATTGACATCACCGAACGCAAGCAAGCTGAAGCAACCATCCAAACCCATCAAAGCGAATTACAACGCCTGCTGTTAGAAGCCGACCTATCCCGCCGGATACTGCTAGGCGTGACAGAAGATCAGAATAAAGCAGAGGAATCGCTCAGGCAAGAACAATACCTGATGAATTCCCTAATGGACACCATTCCTGATATGATCTATTTTAAAGATCTCCAGGGACGCTACATTCGGGTGAACAAAGCCCAGGCAGATAAATTAAGGGTAACTGATCCCAAAGAACTTCTGGGTAAAACTGATTTTGACTATTTCTCCAAAGAACACGCTCAAGCTGCGTATGCTGATGAACTTTCCATTATTCAAACCGGAAATTTCCAGATCGATAATGAAGAACTCCTAACTTATGTCGACCGTCCGGCGGAATGGGTATCTGCCACCAAGATGCCCTTATACAATGAAAAACACGAGATTATTGGAACTTATGGCCTTTCGAGAGATATTTCTGAAAGGAAACAGACAGAAAAACAACTGCAGAACGCTTATTCTGCAACCCTGGAAGGTTGGGCAGCCGCATTGGAATTACGCGAAAGGGAAACCGCCAATCATAGCAAACGCGTGGTTCAATACACTATTGAAATAGCCAAAAAACTGGGGCTATCTGAAGCAGAAATCATGAACGCCCAGCGCGGCGCCCTGCTGCACGACATCGGTAAAATGGGCGTGCCGGATAGCATCCTGCTCAAGCCCGGTCCGCTATCAGAAGACGAATGGGTGATCATGCGCATGCACCCGGTATTTGCATTTAACCTGTTGTCTGAAATTACCTACCTGCAGCCCGCATTGGATATTCCATACGCGCATCACGAACGCTGGAATGGTTCCGGCTACCCGTTAGGCTTGAAGGAAACCAATATTCCGCTTTCCGCGCGCATTTTCGCGGTTGTTGATGTGTGGGATGCCCTGTCATCCGACCGCCCGTACCGTCCAGCCTGGAATCACAACGCCGTCATCAAGTATTTAAAAGAACAATCTGGCATTCAATTCGACCCCCAGATCGTTGATATCTTCCTGGAATTGATCGAACCTGCACAACTTTGGGCCGGTTTGAATGAGGTGCATAGTTGAACCAGTCCTACGCATCCGCCCTGATTATTACCGCCATCATCGCCACCACCATCGCAATAATGGTGTGGCGGCGCCGAATCGCACCCGGCGCTCGCGGACTGACGCTTGCCCTGGCCAGTTTCGCATTTTGGTCGGTCACCTATGCCTTCCACTGGATGTCAGCCAGCCCGGCCATCATGCAGTTCTGGTTGGATATGACCTATTTTGGTGTGGTCATGGCCCCGACCGCCATTTTGATTTTTACGCTGGCATATTGCAATCGAACCTACCTGACTACGCGGCGCATCATTCTGCTAATGCTGATAGAGCCGGTACTCACGATTATCCTGCTGTGGACAGACCCGTATCATGGCTGGTTCTACGGCGAGCAGCGCAGCGCCAATGCCATCCTGCTTGGCGGCGTGTGGTTCTGGGTAAATGTAGTTTACTCGTATTTGATCAGCCTGATGGCAGCGGTTTTTCTTATTATCAAATTAAGGAGTGGGACCTTATTTACCAGACGCCAGACAGCCACCATTCTAAGTGGCATTTCCTTTCCGCTGGTTGCAAATATGGTCAGTCTCTCCGGGTTGAATCCCTTTCCAGGGTTGGATCTAACCCCATTTTTCTTTACCTTCAGCGGCCTGATCATCGCTGTCGGTTTGCTCCAATTCCGACTGTTCGACCTGGTTCCCATTGCACGCGAAAAATTGATAGAGAACATGTCTGATGGGCTGATTGTGATTAATCAACAAGGCGTAATCGTTGATATGAATCCTGCCGCACAGGAATTCTGCAGCCAAATTCCAGCTTCTATCGGTGACCCGGCTGAAATAGCCTTCGCCCGCTGGCCTGCAATTCTCACAGACTTACAGAATTTGTCTGAAAGCTGCCTAGTAATGCGCTTTGAAAACGCCGATTCAAAGAGCTATGAAGCAACCTTAACCCCCATCATTACCCGTGACGGGAAAAATGACGGCATGGCGATTCATCTGCATGATATCACCAGCCATGAGCTCACCAAAGAGACACTGGCTACCTCTGAGAATAAATTGCGCTCGCTCTTTTCGGCCATGACTGATGTAATCTTAATATTGGATGGGGATGGCCGATATATTGAAATAGCCTCTACCAATGCTGACCTTTTATATCTTCCTTCGCAAGAACTGATTGGGAAAACGCTGCATGAGGTTCTTCCCTCTGAATTTGCTTATCAGTATTTGAAAGTGATTCAAGAGACGCTAAAAACCGGAAAAATCAGCCCCATTGATTACCAGTTGCCTATCCGGGAAAAATTGATCTGGTTTGCCGGTAATGTGTCCCGGCTTTCCGAAAATCGCGTTCTCTGGGTAGCGCGGGATATCACCGAGCGGAAAGTGGCGGAAGAAGAACTGCGTAAATCTGAAGCCAAATTGCGCGCGCTTTTTTCTGCCATGATGGACGTGATCCTGGTGTTTGATAGTGATGGCCGCTACCTGGAAATTGCCCCCACTTCAACCACGGCTTTATTTCTTACCCCGGCGGAATTGCTTGGAAAAACCATTACAGAAATTCTACCGGCAGATATTGCGGCGGACACCCTGCAGGCCATCCGGCAATCAATTGCGACCAAAACCTTAACCCACGTGGATTACAGTCTGCCGATTGCGAATGAGCAACGCTGGTTTTCAGCCGCAATCTCGCCCCTCACCGATGATACAGTCATCTTTGTGGCGCAAGATATTACCGACAAACGCAAATCATCACAGGCATTAAAAGAACAAGAAATCCAATACGAAGGACTGGTCAACAGCCTGGGCGAAGGAATTGCAATTGTTGATTTGACAGAAACCTTCGTAATTGCCAACCCGAAATCTCATATGATTTTCGGTGTTCCACCGAATTCTCTGTCTGGCCGCAATGTGCAGGAGTTTGTAGATAAAAACACATTTGAGTTCTTAAAACTCCAAACCGATGAACGTATCGCCGGCAAATCTGGCCAGTATGATTTGAAAATCTTTCGGCCAGATGGTGTCCAACGGCTTTTGCAGGTATCTCCCCGGCCTCAGGTGGATAGAAACGGTAGTTGTGTCGGAACATTTGTAGTTTTCCGGGATATTACCGAGCAGAAACAGGCCGAAGAGGCGCTGTTGCAATCTGAAAACAAACTGCGTTCGCTTTTCACCGCCATGTCGGATATTATTATCATCTATGATGTCAATGGCCGCTATGTTGAAATTGCCCCCACCAATTTAAGCAAGTTATACCGCCCGCCGGAAGAATTGCTCAATCACACCATTGCGGAAATCTTTGAGCCAGATATTGCGCAACTCTTCATGAAAACGATTGAAGCCACACTGAGAACCGGTGAAATGACCAGGGTTGATTACAACATGACCATTGGGAATACGAATTACTGGTTTTCAGCCAATGTCTCGCCCATGTCAGAAGACCGGGTTATCTGGGTAGCCCGGGATATCACCGAACGGAAAAAAGTGGAAGAAACTCTGCAATATCACAGTAATCATGATATTTTGACAGGTCTCTACAATCGGCAATATTACGAAGCCGAAATTATCCGACTGCAGCACGGGCGGCAGTTCCCTATCAGCATTATTATGATGGACGTGGATGGGCTGAAATGGGTCAACGATAACCGTGGGCACACCGCCGGAGATGAACTGTTACAGCGGGTCGCCGGTGTATTGAAGAGCGCCTTCCGGCCAGAGGACCTGGTTGCCCGCGTGGGCGGTGATGAATTTGTAGTCATCCTGCCGGGGACAACCAGTGCGATTGCCGGGCAGGCCATTCATCGATTGAATTCTGTTTTGACTGTACACAACAGCCTATTCCCATCTGACGAGCAATTGAGACTTTCCATCGGTAAAGCAACTGGCCTAGAAAAGTCCCTGTTAACCGAAGTATTCAAAGAAGCAGACCAGGCGATGTACCTGGATAAAATGGAAAAGAAAAAGGGTGGGCTGTAAG
>JBAWYZ010000239.1:0-4171 GCA_037143255.1 Leptolinea sp.
CCCTATGCTTTGCCCCCACCCTGTGCTTTGACCAATTCCACGCCCAGCGAGATGAGCTCATCCATCTGCTCCTGCGGGATAGTACCCAGCACGGCCGCTTGCAACCCGCGCGGGGAATACAATACGGCCAATTGCCCAAATTCCTCATTGGTATTGACACTTTTCAGCGGATGCCGGTCGGCCCAATTTTGAATGGGGATCACCGTCCATTCATTGAGTACACTATGCCCGAAATTTGGTTCGCTGGCCAGAGTCGAAAAAGCCTGATTAAATCGGTCATCCGAGCTAGTCACCGGTCTGGCGTTATCAAACCCGGGTGTATCACCTGGGAGAAAGCCGTAGAGACCCAGTACTTGTTTGTAAACCATTTGCACCAGATTACCCAATAATCCACCGCCTCCGCCGAAAGTCACGGGCGAGTCTGTGGGTTTTTGCGAAACCAGTAGAAAATTCCCAGGGCAGGTATAGTCGGTTGAAATCCAGCGGGTGACTTGTTTGCCGCCCACACTGTGAACTTCGATATTCCAAGCTACACCACCGGTAGTATCTTGTTGTGCCATGGATTTCTGTGCTGTCATAGCAACCTGGCCAAACATCGCTGATTGAAACAAGTTAGTTGGTTTGTCTTCCCAACCGGGCAAGTTGAGGTATTCGCATAACGCCTTCCCTTTGCGGGCTTTATCGTTGTATCCGCTGGAAAAGACGCTTTGCATGGGAACTCGCTCACCGTTGGTTTTAATCATTACCACCCGGTAATTGATGGTACGGTGCCGGGTGGATACCTTCGTCCGAGACGCCTCAACTTCAAAATTGGCGATCTCGCTGAACGGATATTCGGTCATTTTATTGCTGAATACCGAACGCGAACTGACAGTCAGTGTGCGCCGGACGCGGTCTGCGGTGATGGTGTTGACTGACCCAAAGACTAGTAACATCAAGAGTGCAAAAAACAGGAACGGTATAGCTCCCATCACCGACCCGCTGGCCATAAAAATGACAATGGCCGCAAACAAGGTAAGTCCACCAATAACCCAGCTAAGGATTGGCCGATCTTGTAACACCAATTGGTTGGATGAATCGTTTGTGTTCATTGGAAACCCTCCCTGAAGAATTGGATGGACTACTATTAATAATTCTAACCTAAAATGAATTACTATACCCTTGATTTACCTCGCTAATTAATCATGAAGTCTATTCAACGACCACGCGGTTCCGCCCCGTTTCTTTCGCCTGGTAAAGAGCTTGATCGGCACGCTTCAGGAGTTGATCCAAAGACTCTTCAGCGCTTGTCAAACTGGAGATACCCGAACTGATCGTGATTGAGACTCGTTTACCCTCCAATTCAATTGGCTGAGATAAAAGCGTTTTACGGATACGTTCCATAACTTCGTAGGCCTGTTTGCTGGTCGTTTCTGGTAGTAACAAAATGAATTCATCTCCACCAAAACGTGCAAAGATATCTATTTCGCGAATATGTTTTTCACAGACACTTGTAAAATTCCTGATCACATGATCGCCCGCCGCATGTCCATACGTATCGTTGACTGGTTTGAAATGATCAATATCAATGACCGCCAGCGCAAGAGCATGCTTGAGGCGGATAGATCGAGTTACTTCACGGGATGCCAGTTCCAGAAAATGACGCCGATTGGTGATACCGGTCAGGTCGTCTTTTGTGGCTAGTTGCTTTAAATCCTCCTCCAGTTGTTTACGCTCAGAAATGTCGCGCCATGCAATAAACAAGGCTTGCTTTCCATCCAACATTATTGCGGCTGTGGATACATCGACAGTAAAATCGGACCCGTCAAGCCGGCGATGTATCCACTCAAATTTGCCTTTCCCTCTCTGAAGCGCTTCTTTTATCTTTTCTTCTGCAGCTTCTGATGATTTTCTTCCATCCGGTTGAAATTCAGGCGAAAGCGCTTGTGGAGACAGCCCGATGATCCGGGTCCGGTCACAGCGTAACATACCTTCGGTTGCCGGATTGCAATCGGTAAAGACACCATCCGCAAAAATCAAATACGCATCTGGCGAATCTCTAAACAAGATGCGATATTTTTCTTCACTTTCGCGCAGTAACATTTCAACCCCCTTACGCTCAGTGATGTCCTGCCCCTGAGCAATGGTTGCAATTGGCGTCACCCCATCTGCTGCAAAAAGTGTAGCAGAATTCCATAATACCGTTCGCGTTGACCCGTCTTGATGAAGTATTTCGATTTCAACAGTTTCCCAACGTTCTCCGGTCAACGTATTGCGAATTAACTTCATCGAATTTTCGGAAAGGGCGGGCGGGAAAAGAATTTCGAGTAATTGCCCTACAACTTGTGCCTCACTGCGTCCCGTTATGCTTTCGAAGGCGTGGTTAAAACGAGTAATGCGGAATTGCGGATCCCAAACAATGATCGGCGCATTGGCATAATTGATCAGGTTTTCAAGATAAGAGTTTGTTTCGCGGAGAGACTCTTCCGCCACTTTACGCTCAGTGATGTCCTGCCCCTGAGCAATGGTTGCAATTGGCGTCACCCCATCTGCTGCAAAAAGTGTAGCAGAATTCCATAATACCGTTCGCGTTGACCCGTCTTGATGAAGTATTTCGATTTCAACAGTTTCCCAACGTTCTCCGGTCAACGTATTGCGAATTAACTTCATCGAATTTTCGGAAAGGGCGGGCGGGAAAAGAATTTCGAGTAATTGCCCTACAACTTGTGCCTCACTGCGTCCCGTTATGCTTTCGAAGGCGTGGTTAAAACGAGTAATGCGGAATTGCGGATCCCAAACAATGATCGGCGCATTGGCATAATTGATCAGGTTTTCAAGATAAGAGTTTGTTTCGCGGAGAGACTCTTCCGCCTGCTTGCGCTCGGTGATGTCCTGGCAAGTACCGGTCAGAATAACCGGATTACCAGCTTCATCAAAGATCGCATCGCCAGTTTCTGCCAAAATATGATGAATAGAGCCATCCGGGCAGATGATACGGTATTCGACTGGTTTCTTCTTTGCAAATGCCGCAGCGTTGGTTGGCTGAACAATATGGAGATCATCCGGGTGAACGACATTTGTAATTGCATCTCCAAGTCTGCCGGTATACGAATTTTTATCAATCCTGAAGATGTGGTACATCTCATCCGACCACTCGACTTGTTTTTCTGTAATATTCCAAATCCAATTTCCAATATGGGCAATAGATTGGGCATTCTTTAAAAGGGCTTCAGAACGAAGAGCTTTCTTTTCACTCTCGCGCAAAACCACTTCTGCATTTTTGCGGTCGGTGATGTCGGTGAGCATCGCAAACGACCCTTCCAGCTTTCCATCAGCATCAAGAATTGCCTTTGCTGAAACTTGCGCCCAATACTTTCCACCATCTTTTCGCCTAAAACCCCTCTCATAAACAGCATCTTTTCCCTGGGTGCGAATTTCCATCTGCGCAAGGTGATCGCTCAGTTGATCTTCAAGCAGGAAAGATTCAAACTTTTGTCCGAGCATTTCTTTAATAGTATATCCAAGCCCCGTTGCCATTTGCTGATTGATAAATGTTATTCGGGCCTCGCTATCCAAAGAGATAATGCCTTCGTTCGCAGTTTCCACTATCTGGCGATATTTTGTCTCGCTCTCGATTAATGCCGTTTCTACCCTGTCTTGCTCGCGCCGTAACTCCACCTCGCGTAATTCGCGCCCAATCGCTGGAACCACTCGAGACAATTCCCGCTTCTGGATGTAGTCTTGCGCTCCCCCTTTCATCAGAGAAACAGCCAGGTTAATATCAATTTCGCCTGAGACAATGATAAACGGTACGTCGGGGCGCAATTTCTTAGCCAAAGTCAAAGCCTCTGGTGCATTGAATTGAGGCATGGCGTGGTCAGAGGTGATCACATCCCAATTCTGGTTTTCTAATGCGGCACGCATGGCAGATGGCGTATCTACTACTTCGCAGGTAACGTCATAACCTCCCCGATGCAGAGCAAGCTGTAATAGAGCAGCATCATCTTCTGAATCATCTACGATCAAAATATGCAAGGGTTGGTTCATTGTTTCTTTTCTCCAATTTTTGCAACAACCACCTTACATCAGATAATTTAGGGTTTGCATTCAATTGCGTGGAGCGTTTTACGAAACTGTGAAATGAGCCTGTGTACTTCTAATTCGCTTGTTATGGGGAAGACCACTCTGCACA
>JBAWYZ010000240.1:0-4145 GCA_037143255.1 Leptolinea sp.
GAAGACCTCCTATCTATGCACCAGCCATCTCCAATCCGGATGCCCTGGCCCCTACCGGTTGAATATGAGATAAAAGGGAAGGGCGATGTCAATACATCTGCAGTACAGATTGAAACCACCGACCATGAATTTGACCGGCTGGTGTATGAACTGTACAGCCTCACCACGGATGAAATCAAAATTGTGGAAGGGGAATCGTCCAATCTGGCGTAGGGGCGAAGCATCCGGAAGACCTCCTATCTATGCACCAGCCATCTCCAATCCGGATGCCCTGGCCCCTACATAATGTCAATTTCCCAAAACCATTGGGATTGAACAATAAAGATTTTTTTTGTAATCAATGTTAAATTGTGTACAATTTCTTCATGCCTTATGACTCGAACATCCATCACCGCCGTACTCTTCGATTGCATGGCTTTGACTACACCCAGGTCGGGTCCTATTTTGTAACCCTGGTAACTGAAGGGCGGGAAACTCTATTCGGGGAAATATCCTCTGACCAGGTAAGATCCCACCACATACCAAAAACTTAATTACCATTTCGGAATACAAAAGAAATTCTGATATGGTGCGATCGGCTTAGATACCATTACATCATTTTTCTCCACGATATACTTCAAAAATAAATACGGGTTTGCCAAAGACCAATTTGTTTATTCTTCAATCCCTCCTTCAAAATCCTCACCCTCTGCATCATTTGCACAAGTATGCCGGAATTTCTATTACGAAAGCACAATAAATCGAAACCACCGACCGTGAAATTGACCGTCTGGTGTACGAACTTTACGGCCTCACTGCGAAGGAAATCAAGATTATGGAAAATCCACAAATGTAGGGGCGTTGCATCCAGGTTGAATTGCGTCCAAGGCAAATCATCCCCGTTCTGGATGCTGCGCCCTGGCGATCCGGATTCACGCACAAAAGGGCGCAGCATCCGGAAATGCGAATCTTCCGAATCCCATGTTGGATACCGGATGCAACGCCCCTACAGGTATTTTTGATTTTATGTAAAATGTACCCATGTCATACGATCCAGAAATCCATCAACGCCGATCCATTCGTCTTCCTGGATATGATTATTCACAGGCAGGACCATATTTCGTAACCCTTGTCACCTACGATAGGATATGCCTGTTTGGAAAAATCAAAGAATCCCATATGGCTCTAAACCTGGCTGGACTTTGTGTTCAAACAGGGTTGCAATCTTTGTCAAACCTGTTCCCATTATCCCTGAATGAAATGGTTGTAATGCCAAACCACCTTCATTTCATTTTAACCATCACACAAACAGATCATACTTTATCAAAACCAACAAAAGTTAATAAGAGCCATGCCAGGACATTAGGTGCGATTATTCAAAATTTCAAATCCACAACAACCCGCAAAATAAATGCGCAAACGGGAAATAAGGGCTTTCCCATCTGGCAGCGAAATTATTACGAACACATTGTGCGTGATCAGAATGATTACGAAAGAATTGCGGATTATATTCGCTGCAATCCACAAAATTGGGAAAATGATGAATTGATTGTTTAGCCGCAAATTCATTACACAACAACATGTAGGGGCGTTGCATCCAGGTTGAATTGTGTCTAATGCCAGCTTGCATAATTCTGGATGCTGCGCCCTAGCCAGGGATATGCACGCACAAAAGGGCGCAGCATCCGGAGATTTGATTCTTCCGAATCCCATGTTGGATACCGGATGCAACGCCCCTACAGGTCAAACAATGCGGCTTGCAATGGGTAAAATGAATAAATTTCATCACAAATCAAAACCTATGACTGTGTAATTGACCGAATGGTGTATAAATTGTACGGTTTCACTATGGATGAAATCAAGATTGTGGAAGGGGAATCCTCCTACATCGAAAACAAAAATCCCTAAGGGTTTCAATGGATTGAAACCCTTAGGGATTAACTCCAGGCAGGCCAGGTCACGACCCTACCTTTCTACTCCTCTTCTAAAACTTCCACCCGCTGCAGCACCCGCACCAAAATCGCGACCAGGTCTTCTACCTTCAAACCACCTTTAGCCAGCACAGCCAGGTCATCTTTATGCTTTCCGCGCGCGGCCTTCGGCCCCGGTTTCAACCGGAACGCGCCGCCGCTTTTTTCCACTTCATCCAGCTTCTTGACCTTCAATTTCTTCATTCCAGTACCTCCACAATGCACAGCGCTTCCCCGGCGGCACAGTATTTCGTCCTGTCCGCCGGAGCAATAACGAACGTGCCAGGCACTTCGCTGCTTAGCGATAGCGTGCCTTTGCCATCCACCAGCGCGATGCTCTCTTCCAACCCGTTGATGTTCAACGTAACCTTTACTTCGCCCGGGCAGTCCACATCCACAACCACCGAACCGCTGCCAGCCGCAACCTGCACCAGTTCGCCCTTTACAGGGTGCTTCGCAACCACTCCTCCTATGTCCACCGACAGACGCAATAAACGCGAAAAATCCGTAAACGACAGGGCGTTTTCCTCCAGCGTCTCGCCCGGTTCCAAAACGTTTCCAACGCTGCTTTCCATGTAAGTCTTGATCTCTCCACTCGCTGTTCGTATCAAATAGGCCATCTCTCTCCTCATTTCCAGGCTTGCAGCCGCCAGTAGCCTGACCCGGAATAGCGCCGAATGCTCAGGCAGGTGCCATAGCCGCCCGTGGTACCGCTCTGGGCGATGATGTTGGTGGCGTTCCAGCTCAGGTTCGACACGCCGTAACTGATGCTGACCGTGTTGACCAGCACCAGTTCGTCATTGGTGTTGGGGGTGGAAGTGGTGGCATGCAGCAGCACCACCAGTCGCGGCGCCTGTCCCAGGCTGTGGGCTTTGGTGTAGGTGTTGCTATCCGCCACCGCAAACCAGCTAGAGTCGTAATCCGGCAGCCCCAACCCCTGCACGGCATAGGTGTACACCGAAGCCGCGTTCACGTTTGTGCCATCCCAGGTACATTGACCGATCAAGCGCTGGTCGGTACCTTCCACCGGGCTGGTGTTGATCTCCAGCGTGAAGCTGGCTGATCCGGGGTTGCGTTTCACGAAGATGTACCATGTAGCCGCCCCGCCAGAGAAACTGCCCGCCGGCAGATCGACATTGGCACTGGCCTGGCACATATAGCCGTTGACCATCACCGTCGGCGGGTTGGTGGTGACGTACGGTATGCGTACGCGGTTGGTGGCCAGGTACTCCAGGCGCACCCCGCTGATATAACGGATAAAGAACTGCCCGAGGCTGCGCGCATCTGCGGAGGCGGCGCCCAGGGTGAGAGCGTCTTTCCTCAGATTGTTATATTGCGTGCAGGCAGTGGGCTGCCCGGGGGATACATCCGCCGAGGCCGGATAAACAGGAGCACTCATCGATTTACCTCCAATAGGTGTTGGACCAGGTCATTTCACCGGCATAGACGGCTTCGTCCACCCATTCGGATTGGATAAAGCGGGTCACATCCACCGGGTCGAAAGATGTGCCGGAACTGCTCATCTGCACGGTCACCAGGCTGATATCCGGGTAATGCACCTCGGTCGCGTAGTGGCCGGAAGCGTACAATCCGCTGAAGGTGCCGGATGGGGTGAGCAGCGCCAGGCTGCTATGCTGACTCAGGTACTGCATCAACATTTCATACATCGCCGCGGCATCTTCCAGGTGGGTGCTGCCGTTAGGGTTGGGCAGTTTGTCAGCCAGAATGACGGTGAAGAAGTATTTCTGATTGTCCAGGTAGCTGCCGTCATCTTGCCGGACTGCCTCGCGCTGGATGGAAACTGCCGGGCCAGCTTCTTTGCTGTCATCCAGCAGAAATCCGCATGGCGCCCCATTATTGATGGACGGATGACTCAGGGCGATGTTGCAATCCACCCCGGGGGTTACCATGCGTCCACTCCTCGGCGCGGACGGCGGTCGACCCTACGCTCGGCAGTACGCTCGGCAGCAACTGTCACCGGCAGGCTGGCGGCTGGCGTGCGTCCCGGTCGCACGGCCGATGGTCTGCTGCCGTGCAGGGCTTCGGTGAAATTATAGCGCCACAGCCGGTCACCATCCCGAAAGACGAGCGCCCGGTTAAGGCTGCTTTGCGGACCAAAGGGCAGAAACAGATTGTAGGTGGTCGGCATACTCAGGGTGGATTGCAGGCTGCAGCGGCATCCACTGCCGCATTGCA
>JBAWYZ010000241.1:0-4132 GCA_037143255.1 Leptolinea sp.
TTGAGTGGATCCAGCCAGGGGATCATTGAGTTTTGCATCCCCTCCACGCGCATTTTCACGAGGGTCCGGATGCCCAACGGTAACAATTGGGAATGACATGGTCTGGAGCGCTTTAACAATCCATTCCGCGATTTCAACCGTCAGTGGTTCCAGGCGGGTCTGGCGGTAAGCTCCGGCCAGGGTGGATTTCAGCACTGCCAGGTCACGTCGTGAACGCTCTGCAGCCGAATCACGTGTCTCAGCAAAGGAAGTCACCCCATAACATTGCACAATCCCAATTGCCGGGTCAAAGATGCCGGCGGCGAGGTAGACCAGGTTGACACCGGCACCATAAACACCACGCAGCGCCGTACGCATCTTTTGCAATAACCCGGCATCACGTCGAACATCCATCGGAATGTATTTGAGCTGTAAAAGCCGAATAACCCGATAACCGCTGTAGATTTGCCCGGCTTCCTGTTCAACCATATTAAGCCAAATGTATTGGAGCTCATGGCGGTCTGGATCGAATTGAATACCGGCTTGCTGGATGCGTAAATCATCCGGGATGGCCAGAGGTTTTGATGACCGGATCCATGGAATTTTGCGAGAGATGTCGTTCAGAATATTTGCCATAAATCTCCAGATGTCTCGTCAGATCGCCAGACAAGCCTGGTGAGCTTGCGAGACACCCCTTGCTTGCGCAAGAGATGCCCTGTGTTCAGGATGAACGGATCGCTTTACTGCACTTGCCACCAAACACCCTCGATCACATCTACGTTTGTCTGCTCGGAACCCGAATCTTTGGGAGAGCGAGAAAGCGTAGAGGGTGAGGATTGGCGAGATTCTGCAACCCGATAACCGTTGTTCGTTTGCGTGTTGGGATTGGTTTCCCGGGGCCGTAACCGCAGCAGCAAACTCATTTGAGCTACCAGAGCCGCAAAAGCAGCAACGACGATGGTTCCAGCCAGAGCAATGATCACAAAGACCACACCCAAAGCCGGACCGCGTAACCCTTCCACAATTTCCTTCATAATTGACCTCCTGACGTTCAAGATATAGATTGACCAGCCTGCGTTGAGAAAAATTTAGCCACTCATCCGCAATGGGATAGAGTAGAAAATCCAACGAGACCACTGTATTCAGTCGAATCGTTTCCATTTGCTACCCTACCGCCGTACCCGATACCGTTGTAAGAGTTCTTGCATACTCGCCATCGGATTGACGAGAGACATCGGGTTGAGAAAGATCTGCTGTAGCAGCATGGCAAAATAACCAAGAGGAATAACCAGCCACAAAGCCCAAAGGATGATCGTGGTGACATTGCCGCGTGTATTGGAGATCACCGATGCCGCACTTTCCGCCGAACCGATCAAGGCAGCCCATTGTTCCGCCGATAGTTGGGCGGTATAGGCCAGGTAAAGGCGGCTGCCAACCACGGCCAAAGCATAAATGGCGATCCCGGATTTCACATTCCAGAGGATGGTCGGTTCCTGAGTGTGAACGACCAACAAAGCGATTGCCCCAAAAAGCCACATCGCCGCCCCAATCCAGGGCACGGGAGCGCCCATTCCCCATTGGCATAAAACCCAAATCACCAATACGGTAATGGTCATCACCTGGGCAGTGTGAGGGTCGGGAGAGGCGATCTCCCTACCCCCACGCCCTGGTCGAAACATGGCGCGATTTTGGATATTTTGGTCGATCAGAAAAGCGATCAGAGCCGCGCATCCGATGCTCAATAGCGCCGGTGCAACGTCAATCAACCCATATACGCTGACCAACAGACCATTGAGCAAATAGGTCGGCAGAGCTGCTATGAAATCGCCAAAGAGGACAAAAATATCGTTCATCGCATTTGTAATTTATTCTTCATCCGGTTCGCCGGATGTACACAGGATGAGGAGCGCACCAAAGCCCAGAATTCCCAAGAGCAAGAGCAGACCAGCAGCGGCAAGGATACTGAGGATCAGGCGGATCATTTAAGGCACCAGAGCCGGCAAGGTGACATACACTTGTAATGTTCCATCCGCGCTGAGGTTGCGCGGCTGGGTGATCGGCATCCCCATAAAGCTGGTGCCTCTTGTCATACCTCGCATGCGCAGTTCAAAGGTACCCGGATCCGCAAAGGGAACACGCAAAGCAGTGCCAGTCGCCCGACAGGTTCCACCGCCGTCACATCCACCCGACCAGTTTCCGTAACCGGGGATCAGGGTAAAGCTTTCCTGATGGATAAAAGCGCCATAATGGGTTTGCCCCAATTGGCTCTGTATCCAGGCTTTGCTGTCACCACTGAGAGAAGCAGTCGCTTGAACAGATGCCACCGCATCCGGCAGATGTTCCACATGCTGTCTGCATTCCTTAAAAACCGATTCGGTCGTACAGGTAGGTGTTCCACCGTTTAACGGTGTCGTACAAGTTTCCTGATCCTCATAAATTGCTTCATACCAGGTAAAGATTACGGGTGGGACCGTTATGGAAACTTGAATATCTGCTCCACGACGATCCTGAGTATCCTGTCCGACCACCAATGGATTATTGGGAGCTATCTTTTGGATGGTTGCTGTCGGCTGTTGAACGGATATTGAAGTGTCCGGGCATAGTTTGGGCGGAGGCGGTGGAGTAGCCACACCGGAACAGCCTCCGGGAATCGCCGCACAATTTTTAGCACCATTCAGGTACATCAAATAAGCAGAACGAAGAGCCGCATCGTCCCAAGACATCGAGAGTAAGTTGGTGATAAAACCAAAACCTGAAAACCAGGTCCACACATTTTCCTGTCCATTGATGACCGCATTCCAAAAATCCGCCGGTTGTTGATATTCCGGATGAGATTGTTGCAGACGGTTCCAATCAATGCTGTCTCCAGCAACTGCCCCCAGGAATGTGAGAATGCCAGCATATCCATTTCCGACCATTCCCACCGAATTGGCAAGACCACTTTCTTGTGGATTCACCGCCATAAAAAATAAAGTGGATGCGGAGGGCAAGATGACAATATTGCCGCTTTCCGTCTGAAACCGGTGGTAGTTGGCTTCAAGGCTCAAGGATTGATTGAAGGGCAGTTCGACATTCATCCAGGATGGGTTTTCCGTCGTCATCCCCAGGTCGATGATCCCGGGAACCAGGTTGCCGTTGGAGTCAAACACCTCACCCCAGGGATCCTGGTCTTGCGCCATGGCCGCGTTGGGGGTGATGGCGGAGAGAAGTATTACAACGATTAAAAAAGCAAAAAATGATCTGGGTTTCTTACTCATTTTGATTGTCCCTGTTTCGTTCCACTTTTTAGACCCTGGATTTCTTTATCCATCAGGAAACGATCGAACTTCCAAACACCCTTCTCTCGCACGACCAGGGCATACGCTTCATCGCTGGTTTTTTCACTGCCAGGCAGAGGCTGGGTTAATGTGATCGAGACTCGCCAAACCTGTTCATCTGCGGTAGAACGCACTTTCTCCTGAGGCATTACTTTGCCCTGGGTAATGGTCTGCATGTCTTCAAACCGTTTCCACAACGCAGTAGAACCGGTTTTCAGGAATTGGCACCCACTGCCGCTACTGACTGCGCAGAAGCGATTAAGCCAGGTTTCCTTCCCTTCCTGATAATTGATGTTGTAGAATGCCTCCACACCGGCGATGACAGCATTCGAAGCCTTCGTGTCATCAGGTGAAGGTGTAGGTGTTGCTGATGATTGATTGATTCCCAAAAAATTGATCGTCAGGATTCCAAGAACAACCACCAGAACTATGCTGGCCAGCATCACCAAGTTTTTTCGAGATAGATGGACGTCACGCAAGATGCACCTCCGTTAGGATTGAAATTAACAAAATAAAAGCGACCACCTGCAAGACTGGGATAAACAGTCTCACAAGTGGTCGCTTTAGGGATCAAAATTAATTAGCTGCCGATGGTTGCGACCAGGCGATTACATCACGGTAATAATAGTGCTATTATAGCATTATGTTTACGTTTTGCCAAGTTGCAGTTTATAATAATCCGAATATTAGATTAGAACCTGCGGTATGGATTGATTATCAAAATATCAAAGCAATTTAATTTAGATTTCCAAGGTTACTTCTGGCTTAAAATAGAAATTGCCTATTGACTTATGTATACTCTAGTATTACTATACGCTATATGGAGGCAAAAATGC